>NZ_UWOA01000061.1:0-24647 GCF_900604305.1 Mycobacterium sp. P7213 | reverse complement strand
GCTAGCGCGTGGGCTACCACGTCGGACTTCGCGGCCCGGGAGCCGTCGACACTGGCGCCGGCGACCACCTCGAAATAGCCGTCGAGCCCGAAATGCGCGAGGATCTTGCGCGCGGTCGGCTCCACCTTGGAGGTGGCCACGGCCAGCCGAACCCCGGCGGCCCGCAGGTCGCGCAGCAGCGCGGCGATGCCGTCGAACATGGTGTTCATCTGCCATCCGCGGCTGGTGTAGTCGGCGCGGTAGGCGGCGACCGCGGCTTCGGTGTGCTCGCCGAGGCCCATCGCGGCCAGCGTGTGGTGCATCGGCGGCCCGACCAGCCGCGCAGCCAGATCCCCCTCGGGAATCGGCGCACCGATGTGCTCCAGCGCGTGCCGGAAGCTGGCGACGATCCCGGCCGCGGAGTCGGTCAAGGTGCCGTCGAGGTCGAAGATGACCAATTCGGCGGCGGCGGTGCTCGTGCGCGTCACGGTCCCATTGTCCCCGACGTGCGCGGAGAGCTCGCCGGGTGGCGCACTACTGTCTTGCAGTGTGACCGCGCGGTTGGCTGACGTCATTGACGTACTGGATGCGGCCTACCCGCCCGGGCTGGCCCACTCCTGGGACTCGGTCGGGCTGGTCTGCGGTGACCCCGGCGACCCGGTGAGTTCGGTGACGATCGCGGTCGACGCCACCTCGGCGGTGGTCGACGAGGTGCCCGACGGCGGTCTGCTGCTGGCCCACCATCCGCTGCTGCTGCGCGGGGTGGACACCGTGGCGGCCAGCACCCCCAAGGGCTCGCTGATCCACCGGTTGATCCGGACCGGTCGGGCGCTGTTCACCGCTCACACCAATGCCGACGCCGCCGCGCCCGGGGTCTCCGACGCGCTGGCAGCGGCACTCGGGCTGACGGTGGAGTCCGTGCTCGACCCGGCCGCCGGCAAACCCGACACCGACAAATGGGTGATCTACGCCCCCGCAGAGCACGCCGAGGCGGTCCGCGCTGCGGTGTTCGCGGCCGGCGCGGGTCATATCGGTGACTACGCGCAGTGCAGTTGGAGTGTGCCGGGCACCGGCCAGTTCCTGCCCGGCGACGGCGCGACGCCGTCGATCGGACGAGTGGGTGAGGTCGAGCGCGTTCCCGAGGACCGGATCGAAGTGGTGGCGCCGGCGCGGGCCCGTGGGGCGATTCACGCGGCGCTGCTGGCTGCCCATCCCTACGAAGAACCGGCGTTCGACATCTTTACGGTGCAGCCGCTGCCCGCCGGAGTCGGGATCGGCCGGGTGGGTAGCCTGGCGACCCCGGAGCCGTTGAGCGCGTTCGTCGCCCGCGTCGCTGCGGGGCTGCCGGCCACCTCCTGGGGTGTGCGCGCCTCGGGAGACCCTGACTTGCGGGTCTCGCGGGTGGCGGTCTGCGGCGGCGCCGGCGATTCCCTGCTCGATGCGGCGGCCGCCGCCGACGCTCAGGTGTACGTCACCGCCGACCTGCGTCACCATCCGGCTGACGAGCATTCCCGACGGTCTGCGATGGCGCTGGTCGACGTGGCCCACTGGGCCAGTGAATACCCGTGGTGCGCGCAGGCGGCCGATATACTCCGCTCCCATTTCGGTGCGACGCTGCCGGTGCGTGTCAGCACGCTGCGCACCGACCCCTGGAATCTCGCGCATGAAGGAGACCGGTCATGAAGGCTGCTGTAGCTCAACAACGTTCGTTGCTGGAATTGTTGGAGCTGGATGCCGAGCTGGCCCGGAACGCGCACCGCGCCAAGAATCTTCCCGAGCAGCAGGACCGCGAGCGTCTCCAGGCCGAGCACACCGCGGCCGCCGACCGGCTAGCCGCGCTGGAGTTGGCCCTGGAGGACTTGGACGCCCAAGCCGGTCGTTTCGAGTCGGAGATCGACGCGGTGCGCCAGCGCGAGGACCGCGACCGCGCCCTGCTGGACTCCGGGCAGGCCAGCCCCAAGCAGGTGGTCGACCTGCAGCATGAGCTCGAGACACTGCAGAAGCGCCAGTCCAGCTTGGAGGACTCGCTGCTGGAGTTGATGGAGCAGCGTGAGCAACTGCAGACCCAGACGAACGCGGAAGCGGCAGTGATCGAAGGCCTGGCCGCTGATCTGGCCCGGTTACAGGAGGCGGTGGACACCGCGCTGGCCGAGATCGAGACCACCAGTGGGCAGCGCGCGGCCACCCGCGACGAGTTGGCCGCCACGATTGACGCCGAGTTGTTGGCACTCTATGAACGGCAGCGGGCGTCCGGTGGGGTCGGTGCCGGACCGTTGCGCGGGGGACAGTGCGGCGCCTGCCGGATCGAGATCGACCGCGGTGAGCTGGCCCGGATCTCCGCAGCGGCCCCCGAGGAGGTGTTGCGGTGCCCCGAGTGCAGCGCGATCCTGCTGCGGGTCAAAGACTTCGGTTAGCGCGCTGGCCGGTGAAGGTGGGGGGATGAAAGTCGTAGTTGAAGCCGACGGTGGGTCGCGCGGGAATCCGGGCCCGGCCGGCTACGGGGCGGTGGTGTGGTCGGCCGATCGCTCCTCGCTGCTCGCCGAGGCCAACGAGTCCATCGGTGTTGCCACCAACAACGTTGCCGAATACCGGGGCCTGGTCGCGGGGTTGACCGAGGCGGCCCGGCTGGGCGCCGCCGAGGTCGGGGTGTTCATGGACTCCAAGCTGGTGGTCGAACAGATGGCCGGCCGGTGGAAGGTCAAAAATCCGGACCTGATCACGCTGCATCGGCAGGCCCGCGAGCTGGCGTCGAAGTTCGACCATGTCCGCTACACCTGGATTCCGCGGGAGAAGAACTCCCATGCTGACCGGCTGGCCAACGAGGCCATGGATGCCGCTGCCGGAATCGACAGCCCGGCACCGAAGCCGGTGGCGACGGCGCCCGCGCCTGCCCCGACAGCTCCCGGCTGGACCGGCGCGACGGGCACCGCGACTCGGCTGCTGTTGCTGCGGCACGGGCAGACCGAACTGTCGGTGAATCGGCGCTACTCCGGACGCGGCAACCCGCCGCTGACCGACACCGGCCGGCAACAGGCCGATGCGGCCGCGCGCTACCTGGCCCAGCACGGCGGCATCGCCGCGGTCATCAGCTCGCCGCTGCAACGCTGCCGCGACACCGCCGAGGCGGCGGCGCGACTGCTGCGGTTGGACGTGACCATCGATGAGGACCTGACCGAAACCGACTTCGGTGCCTGGGAGGGGCTGACCTTCGCCGAGGCCGCCGAACGCGACCCCGAACTGCACCGGCGCTGGCTCAAGGACACCGCTACCCAGCCCCCCGGCGGGGAGAGCTTCGACGCCGTACAGCAGCGGGTGCAGGCCGCGCGCGACCGAATCGTCGCCGACCATGCCGGCACCACCGTGCTGGTGGTGTCACACGTGACACCGATCAAGACGGTGCTGCGTCTGGCGCTCGATGCCGGCCCAGCGATCTTGTACCGGCTGCACCTGGACCTGGCATCGCTGAGCATCGCCGAGTTCTTTCGTGACGGACCCGCGTCGGTGCGGCTGGTGAATCAGACGGCCTACCTGTAGCCGCCGGCCCGCCCGTCAGCCGTGCAGGTGCACGCGCTCGCCGTGGGTTCCGAAGATCACGATGGCCTCGGCTGGACCGTCGACGGCGCCGAACCAATGCGGTGTCCAGGTCGAGAACTCGACCGCCTCACCGGGCCCGATCAGGAAATCGTCGTCGCCCAGCACCAACCGGATGCGGCCGGACAACATGTACAGCCACTCGTGGCCTTCGTGCACCGGCAATTCGGTGGGCCGTCGGCGGCGCATGCCGACCCGGATCTTGAAGGCGTGCAAACCCCCGGCCGGGCCGTGCCGGGTCAGCGGCCAATAGGTGATGCCGTTGTGGCTGTGCGAGGTACCACGCACCCGCGGGTCCTGGTGCTGCGGCGCGCGCAGCAACTCGTCGGTGCTGACCGACAGTGCCTCGGCCAGCCGGGGCAGATGGTCCAATGCCAGGCGTCGCTTGCCCGATTCCAGCCTGCTCAATGTCGAGACGTCGATACCGGCGCGCGTCGCCACGCCCTCGAGGGTCAGCCCCTGCTGGGTGCGCAGCTCACGCAGCCGACGCCGCACCCGTAGGTCTACGCCGCTCTCCTCAGCATTTGCCTGCATAGCAAATTAGCTTGCCAGTCCCTGACGTGGGCCTGCAAGCTCGGAAGCATGAGCGAAATCTGGGATTGCATCGTGGTGGGCGGCGGCGCGGCCGGACTCAGCGCCGGTCTGGTGTTGGGCCGCGCCCGGCGTAATACCCTGCTGATCGACGCGGGCCAGCAGAGCAACCGCAGCGCGCACGGAATCGGCGGCCTGCTGGGCCATGACGGCCGCCCGCCGGTCGAGCTCTATCGGCTCGGCCGCGACGAACTCGCCTCCTACGGTGTGCAGATCCGCGCCGGTGAAGTGGTAGACATCGAAAGCGTCGATGGCGAGTTCCTGGTGCGACTACTCGGCGGTCGCCTAGAACGAACACGCCGTGTGCTGCTGGCCACCGGAATGGCCTACCTGCCACCGGATCTCCCCGGCATCGCGCAGCTCTGGGGCCGTTCGGTGTTTCACTGCCCGTTCTGCCACGGCTGGGAAGTGCGGGATCTTCCGTTGGCGGTGCTGGCCGACGGTGCCCGGGCCGTTCACTTAGCGCTGCTGCTGCGGTGCTGGAGCGACGACATCGTGGTTCTCACGAACGGTCCGACCGAGCTCGACGCGGACGAGCGCACCCGACTGGCCAAAGCCGGCGTCCGGGTCGACGAGCGGCCGGTGGCAGCGCTGGACGCTCAGGACGGTGAGCTGTCGGCGGTGGTGTTCGCTGACGGTGATCGGTTGCCCAGGCGCGGACTTCTGGTCGCGGCGGCCCTGCGGCAGCGCGATCAGCTGGCTGAGCGCCTCGGTGTGGCAGTCGCGGAGCCTGGTCCCGTGGCGCATGACCCGGTCGGTGTCGATCCGTTGTGCCGCACCTCGATTCCCGGGGTGTTCGCCGCGGGGGATCTGGCGGGGGAGATGCCACAGGTGGCCGCTGCGATCGCGGCGGGCTCCCGCGCCGCGGCGGCGGTGGTGCAGAGCCTGGCCGCCGACGACTACGGATTGCCGTTGCCGCCAGTCATGAACGGAAGGAACACAGACCGATGACCGACGCCGTGCGCGAACCGCGCGAATTCTGGGACGAGTTCTACGGTGGCAATGATCCGGTGTGGAGCGGACGGGTCAACGTCCAGCTCGCCGAGATCACCGCGGATCTGGCGCCGGGCCGGGCACTGGATCTGGGCTGCGGTGAGGGCGCCGACGCGATCTGGCTGGCCGAAGACGGCTGGCAGGTGGTGGCGGTCGATGTCTCGGCCAACGCGCTGGAACGGGCCTGCGCCGCTGCTCAAGAGCGCCAGGTGATCTCGCGCATCCGCTTCGAGCGCCACGACCTGTCCACCAGCTTCCCCGCCGGCCGATTCGACCTGGTGTCGGCGCAGTTCCTGCACTCGCCGGTGCCACTGGAACGCGAAGCAGTGCTGCGCCGGGCGGCTGACGCCGTGGCGGTGGGCGGGCGACTACTGATAGTGGACCATGCCGCCGCGCCGCCGTGGGCCGGCCAGCACGTGCACGAGCATTACTTCGCCACGGCCGAAGAGGTACTGGCCGGGCTTCGACTCGATGACGCGCGGTGGGAGCTGCTGCGGCTCGGGACTGCCGAGCGCGACGCGGTCGGACCCGACGGCCAGACCGGCGTGCTGACCGACAACGTGATCATGCTGCGGCGCACCGGTCCCACGCGTTAAGCGGCGTCTTTCAAGCGGCGTCTCTCAAGCGGCGTCGTGAAAGATCAGCCCCAGTGTGTAGCGCTCACCGGAGCGGATCGGCGAGACGCCGTGGCGCACCGGCGCCGTGGACCAGCCGCGGGTGGAGCGCACCGGCCGATCGCGGGTGGTGAACACGTAGCCGTGCCCCTGCGGCAACTGCACGGCCACGCCGCGAGACTGCGCACGCGGGCGCTGCTCGACCAGCAGGAACTCACCCCCGGTGTAGTCGGCGGCCGGATCGCTGAGGTTGATCACCACCTGTAGCGGAAACACCAACTCGCCGTAGAGGTCCCGGTGCAGGGCATTCCAGTCACCCGGGCCGTAGTGCAACATCAGGGCGGTCGGTTTGGTCTGGCCGGCACGGTGGCACTGCTCCAGCCACTCGTCGAAATCGTCAGGCCACGGCGTCGCGCGGCCCAGCCGGGTAGCCCAGTCCCGGGCGATCGGCACCAGATGCGGATACAGGGCCCGCTTCAGCGCATCGACGGGTGCAGGTGCCGGTGCCGCGAAATACCGGTACTGCCCGGACCCGTAGCGATGACGCTGCATGTCGACGGTGGCGCGGAAGCGCTCGTCGTCGGCGTAGCAACGCCGCAACCGCGCGGCCTCGGTGACCGTCAGCAGCCGGGGCAGCAGCGCGCCGCCGCACTCGTCGAGCTCGGCGGCCACGGCGTCCCAGTCGCCGGCACCCACCCGCCGCTCCCAGCGTGTCGTCATCCCTAGAGTGTGCGCCAGCCGTGCGGGGTGATGCCGGCTGGTCTGCGCCCAGGCTTGC
The DNA here is from genome assembly GCF_900604305.1 of Mycobacterium sp. P7213. Classification (NCBI taxonomy): domain Bacteria; kingdom Bacillati; phylum Actinomycetota; class Actinomycetes; order Mycobacteriales; family Mycobacteriaceae; genus Mycobacterium; species Mycobacterium sp. P7213. Next base: position 18,101 of record NZ_UWOA01000061.1, on the reverse strand, counting down.
CGGTACGGTGATCAGCGCGGACGAGTTGGCCGGGCGGCCGCGGCACGCGTAAAAGCGGGTCGAGGAAAGTCCGGACTTCACAGAGCAGGGTGATTGCTAACAGCAATCCGAGGTGACTCGCGGGACAGTGCCACAGAAACCAGACCGCCACCGCAAGGTGGTAAGGGTGAAACGGTGCGGTAAGAGCGCACCAGCGTTCCGGGTGACCGGGACGGCTCGGTAAACCCCACCCGAAGCAAGGCCAAGAAGGCCGCATTTCGGTGCGGTCGCGCAGGTGTTTGAGGGCTGCTCGCCCGAATCTGCGGGTAGGCCGCTTGAGGTACCCGGCGACGGTGTGCCCAGATGGATGGTCGCCGCCGCATCGCTTCGGCGGTGCGGGACAGAATCCGGCTTACAGGCCAACTCGTCCGCCTACATCGCCCGCTTCAGCTTGCGCAGCGCGGGCCGCAACGCCGCCCGACTCCGCGCGGCAAGGTCTGCCTCGCGGGCATACAGCAGTCCGTAAGTGAAGGTGTTCTCGCCGGCAGCCGCCGCGGCATCGGCCTGTTGCAGCAGATTTTTCCGGCTGACCACGCTGTCCTGGTGGTCGCCGAGCACGCTCTGAATCGTCTTCGCCCGCTTGGCGATCTTCTTCTTATTCGCTGCCGCGGCGGCGTAGCGCAGTCGCTTGGCGGCCTTGCGGATCCGGTGCAGTGCCGCGTCGCGGTCGGCGGCCTTCTTGGCAGCCTTCACCGCCTTGCGCAGCCGCCGGTAGGCGACGTCTACCGTGGCGTACCGCTCGGCGGCCGGCGCGCTGACCAGATCGTCGAGGCCGTCGAGCAGCCGGAAATACCGCGGGGAGCGCAGCGCGGCCAGGCTGCGGCGTCGTCCCGTCTGGTAGCGGCGCAGCGAACCGCCGACCAGCCGTTCGCCCACCGGCCCGCGGACCAGCTCCGGCGTCAGCTCATCGAGTGCCTGCTGATAGCGCTGGGCCAGGACCTCCGCGTCGCGGGCGACACCGAGGACCGATCCCAGTTCCTGCAGTTCATCGAGCAGCGGCGCGTGGGCAGCCTCCTCGCCCTGCAACAGGCTGCGGATCCGCCGGATCGTCACCCGCATCTGATGAATGGAGTCGTCGGCGTCGGCGCGCACTGCGCGATCCCACACCAGCAACTGCTCGATCTGCTCGGCCAGCGCCCGATGCAGACGGTCGGTCGGGTGCGCGGGCACCGCCGGCGCGCCGAGCACCCTGGCCAGTTTGGAGCCGTAGCCGGCCGGCCTGGCTCCGGTGTCGCGCAGCCGGTTACTCAGCCGGTCCAGCAGCTTGAGGTCCCCGCTGCCCAGTTCCAGTTCCCATTCCCGCCAGTGCTGTTCGCCGTCATCGCCGGCCGACGCGGTGACCTGGTCGTCGCAGAACTCGGCCAGCACCTCACCGTGATCGTCGCGCAGCACCACCACGCCGCGGGCGGTACGGATTTGGGCCACGGGCGCCAGCGGCCGATCGCGCACGATCGCCCGCACCACGTCGAGCAGTTCGTCCGGAACCTCCGAGCCCAGGGGCGCGCGCACCTCGGTGCGGGTGTCGGGCCCGGCAGGAAGTTTCAGGTGCCAGCCGGCGTCGGGACCGCCGGTACGCCGGCGCAACGTGATCCGCCGGGCCGCCAGGTCGTGCCCGGGGGTATCGAAGTAGACGGCCGCAAGATCCTGCGCCGGCACCTGCTCAACGTGGGCGACCCCGGCGATGCCGTCGAAGGACGGCGAGATCGCCGCTGCGTCAACGTCGAACTTGCGTTCCACCTCGCGAAACCGAGAGGTGCTCGGGTCGGTTGCAGACACGGCATTCAGCCTGTCACATCCGGACCGCCCGGACACGGCGGTTTAGCGAGGCTCGCCGGAGGCGAGGCGACGCTGGAACCGCCGCATGAACATGGCGTTCTAGAAGCAGTGCTCCTCGGCCGGGAAAGTGCCCGCTGCCACCTCGGCGGCGTACTGCTCTGCGGCACGGCGCAACTCGCCGCCCACGTCGCCGAAGCGCTTGACGAATCGGGCGGTCTTGCCGGTGGTCATCCCGGCCATGTCCTGCCACACCAGAACCTGGGCGTCGCAGTTGGGCCCGGCGCCGATCCCGATGGTGGGAATGGTCAGCTTGCCGGTGATCTGGGTGGCCAGCTCGGCGGGCACCATCTCCATCACCACCGCGAACGCACCTGCTTCGGCCACCGCGATCGCGTCGTGAACGGTCTGCTCGGCAGCGTCACCGCGCCCCTGCACCCGGAAACCGCCCAGGGTGTTGACGCTCTGCGGGGTGAACCCGATGTGCGCCATCACCGGGATGCCGGCCGCGGACAGCGTGGCGATCTGGTCGGCCACCCGCTCGCCGCCCTCCAGCTTGACCGCGTGCGCGCCACCCTCCTTCATGAACCGGGTAGCGGTGGCCAATGCCGCCGCCGGCCCGCCTTCGTAGGAGCCGAACGGCAGGTCGGCGACCACCAGCGCATGCGGGGCACCGCGCACCACCGCGCGCACCAGCGGGATCAGCTCGTCGATGGTGACCGGAACCGTGCTGTCGTAGCCGTAGACCACATTGGCCGCCGAGTCGCCGACCAGCAGCACCGGGATGCCGGCATCGTCGAAGACGCGAGCCGAGGAGTAGTCGTAGGCGGTCAGCATCCCCCATTTGCGGCCCTCGTTTTTCATCTGCAGCAGATGATGAACGCGGGTCTTGGGTGCGACGCGGACAGGATCAGGCGAAGAGCCATAAACGTGCTCAGACATCGTTGTCCCTCGAATTGTTCGGGTCGATCCTCGAAGCCCATAACTCGGGTCCCCGGGTCGTCTGACATGCCCAGTGTGCCATCTGTGGCCGCACAGCTGAACCTCCCGCTGCAGTGGATTTCCTCACACCGCCACACGCGCAGCGCAGCAGGTGGCCGGGCTTGCACCGGCGTGCATGGCACCATGTGGTGTCATGAGCTCGCCGACGCGCCGCAATGGGATGACGCGCACCGCCCTGACCTGCTTCGCGATAGCGATGGTGGCATTCACCGTCGGCAGCTGCACCCGAATGGTCCCGGGCCACGCGCTGTTGGCCGTGCCGCGAGTCGGTCAACCGGTCCAGTGGGACAAGTGCCGGTTCACCGCCGATACCAACATCAAAGTGCCCGCCGACGCCCAGTGCGGGTTCATCGGTGTTCCGGTGGACTACTCCAAGCCGCAGGGCGCCGTCGCCCGGCTGGCCATGATCCGATTCCCGGCCACCAAGGACAAGATCGGCTCGCTGGTGATCAACCCGGGCGGGCCGGGGGAGTCCGGAATCGAAACCGCGGTGGGCTTGGTCGGCTCGCTGCCGCGTCAGGTCCGTGAGCAATTCGATCTGGTCGGGTTCGACCCGCGCGGGGTGGCGTCATCACGGCCGGCGGTGTGGTGCAACTCCGATAAGGAGAACGACCGGCTGCGGGCGCTGAACCAGGTCGACTACAGCCCCGAGGGTGTGGCGCGCATCGAGAACGAGACCAAGGAATACGTCGAACGCTGCCTGGACAAGACCGGTAAGGAATTCCTGGCCAACGTCGGTACCGTCAACGTCGCCCGCGACCTCGACGCGATCCGCGCCGGATTGGGTGATGACAAGCTGACCTACCTCGGCTATTCCTACGGCACCCGGATCGGCGCCGCCTACGCCGAGGCCTACCCCCAGAACGTGCGCGCGATGATTCTGGACGGCGCGGTGGACCCCAATGCCGACCCGATCGAAGAGGACCTGCGCCAGGCGGAGGCCTTCCAGGGCGCGTTCGACGACTTCGCCGCCGACTGCGCCAAAGAGGATGACTGCCCGCTGGGCACCGACCCGGCCAAAGCCGTCGACGTCTACCACAGTCTGGTCGACCCGCTGGTGGACAAGCCCGCCAAGACCAAGGACCCGCGCGGTCTGAGCTACAGCGACGCGATCGTCGGCACCATCATGGCGCTGTATTCGCCGACGTTCTGGACGCACCTCAACGACGGCCTGTCCGATCTGGCCGGCGGCCGGGGCGACATCATGCTGAGCCTGGCCGACCTGTACATGCGCCGCGACGCCAACGGTCACTACACCAACGCCACGGATGCCCGGGTCGCGGTCAACTGCGTCGACCAGCCGCCGATCACCGACCGCGCCAAGGTAATTGACGAAGACCGGCGTTCCCGCGAGGTGGCGCCATTCATGAGCTACGGGAAGTTCACCGGCGACGCCCCGCTGGGCACCTGCGCCTTCTGGCCAGTGCCCCCGACCTCCGAGCCGCATACCCTCTCGGTGCCGGACCTGCCGCCGACGATGGTGGTCTCCACGACCCGTGACCCGGCCACTCCGTACCAAGCCGGTGTGGACCTGGCCAAGCAGCTGGGCGGGGGTCTGCTGACGTTCAACGGAACCCAGCACACGGTCGTATTCCAGGGCAACGAATGCGTGGATCGGTTCGCCGCGCGGTACTTGGTCGACGGCACGTTGCCGCCAACCGATGCGAAGTGCTGAGCGCTGATACGCTTCGCGGTATGGACCGTCAGAAGGAGTTTGTGCTCCGCACGCTGGAGGAACGCGACATCCGTTTCGTCCGGCTCTGGTTCACCGATGTACTCGGTTATCTGAAATCAGTCGCGATCGCCCCGGCAGAGCTCGAGGGCGCCTTCGACGAAGGCGTTGGCTTCGACGGCTCGGCGATCGAGGGCTTCGCCCGGGTCTTCGAATCCGACATGGTCGCCCACCCGGATCCGTCGACCTTCCAGCTGCTGCCATGGGTGTCTGACACCGGCCGGCAGTACTCGGCGCGGATGTTCTGTGACATCACCATGCCCGACGGTTCGCCGGCCTGGGCGTCGTCGCGGCATGTGTTGCGCCGGCAGCTGGCCAAGGCCGGGGAGCTGGGTTTCGCCTGCTACGTGCACCCCGAGATCGAGTTCTTCCTGCTGGAGCCCGGCCCCTACGACGGCAGCACCCCGGTTCCGGCCGACGACGCCGGCTACTTCGACCAGTCGATCCACGGTTCGGCCGCCAACTTCCGCCGACACGCGATCGATGCGCTGGAGTCGATGGGCATCTCGGTGGAGTACAGCCATCACGAGAACGCTCCGGGGCAGCAGGAGATCGACCTGCGCTACGCCGACGCGCTGTCGATGGCCGACAACGTGATGACGTTCCGCTACCTGATCAAGGAGATCGCGCTCAAGGAAGGCGTCCGGGCGTCGTTCATGCCCAAGCCGTTCCGCGAGCACGCAGGTTCGGCCATGCACACCCATATGAGTCTGTTCGAGGGCGAAGTCAACGCCTTCCACAGCCCGGACGACCCGCTGCAGCTGTCGGCCACCGCCAAGTCGTTCATCGCCGGGATTCTCGAGCACGCCAACGAGATCAGCGCCGTCACCAATCAGTGGGTGAACTCCTACAAGCGCCTGATCCACGGTGGGGAAGCACCCACCGCGGCGTCGTGGGGCGCCTCCAACCGCTCGGCCCTGGTGCGGGTCCCGATGTACAGCCCGCACAAGACGTCGTCGCGGCGCATCGAGGTACGCAGCCCGGACTCGGCATGCAACCCCTACCTGGCCTTCGCGGTGCTGTTGGCCGCCGGCCTGCGTGGGGTGGAGCAGGGTTACGAGCTCGGTCCCGAAGCCGAGGACAACGTCTGGGCGCTGACTCCCGAGGAGCGCCGGGCGATGGGCTACAAGGAACTGCCCGGCACCCTGGAGCGCGCGCTGAGCGAGATGGAGAACTCCGAGCTGGTCGCGGAAGCGTTGGGGGAGCAGGTCTTCGATTTCTTCCTGCGTAACAAGCGTCAGGAGTGGGCGAACTACCGCAGCCACGTGACCCCCTACGAGCTGCAGAACTACCTGTCGCTGTAGCAGCCTCCCAAAGCCTCATGGCCTATCCCGGAGCTCAGCGCCGCAAGCTGCCCAGCGTCGGGCGCCTCGGTCTGGTCGACCGGTACGCCGCAGCCGACCTGACCGCACTGGGTTGGTACAGCGCATACACCCAACCGCACGTTGACGTGCTCTGGGCGCTGTCGCGCGCTCCCGACGCCGATGTCGCGCTGCGCACCCTGGTCCGGTTGTCCGAAGCACCGGGCATCGACTGGGCCGAACTGAGCGCAGCGCTCATGACCGATCGGGGACTTCGCGGGCGGCTGTTCGCGGTACTGGGATCCTCACTGACGCTGGGGGATCACCTGATCACCCATCCCGAGACCTGGAAGTTGCTGGCCAGCCCGGTCGACTCCGACGACTACACGATCACGCTGCCGTCAGCGGCCGAACTGCGCGCGATGTTCACCGACTGCGTTGCGGCAACCACGGACGGCACTTACATCGACCGGCTGCGGTCGCTGTATCGCGACCGGATGCTGGTGTTGGCGTCGATAGACCTGGCGCCCACCGTCGAGAACCTGCCCGTCCTACCCTTCGTGCCGGTCGGCGAGCATCTGGCCGACCTGGCCGACGCCGCGTTGGCGGCCGCGCTGCAGGTGGCCGAACTGCAGATCTGCGGCCCCGATGCCGGTGCCGACGTGCCGCGGATCGCCGTCATCGCCATGGGCAAATGCGGTGCGCGGGAGTTGAATTACGTCAGCGACGTGGACGTCATCTTCGTCGCCGAAGAAGCCGACGCGGTGAGCACGCGAGTCGCCGGTGAGTTGATGCGGGTGGCCGGGGAGGCGTTCTTCGAAGTGGACGCCGGCCTGCGGCCCGAGGGCCGGCACGGCGCGCTGGTGCGAACCCTGGAATCGCACGTCGTCTACTACCAACGGTGGGCCAAGACCTGGGAGTTCCAAGCGCTGCTCAAGGCGCGCGCGGCGGTCGGCGACGCCGAATTGGGCCGGGCCTACATCGACGCGTTGCTGCCGATGGTCTGGACCGCATGCGAGCGTGAGGATTTCGTCACCGACGTGCAGGCGATGCGCCGCCGGGTGGCGCAGCTGGTGCCCGCCGAGATCCGGACCCGCGAGATCAAGCTGGGCTCCGGGGGACTGCGCGATGTGGAGTTCGCCGTGCAGCTGCTGCAGCTGGTGCACGGCCGCAGTGATGAGTCATTGCATGTGGCCTCCACGGTCGATGCGCTGGCGGCCTTGGGTGCCGGCGGCTACATCGGCCGGGAGGATTCCGCCGACCTCACCGCCTCCTATGAGTTCCTGCGACTCCTGGAACACCGCCTGCAGCTGCAGCGGCTCAAGCGCACCCACATGCTCCCGCCGCCCGACGACGACGAGGCGCTGCGCTGGCTGGCCCGCTCCGCCCATGTCCGCCCGGACGGCCGTCACGATGCCCTGGGCGTCCTTCGTGCAGAACTCAAGGCCCAGAACCGGCGGGTGTCGCGGCTACACGCCAAGCTCTTCTACCAGCCATTGCTGGAGGCTGTCGGCCCAGCGGGACTGGAGCTGGCTGGTGGACTGACTCCCGGTGCCGCGGAACGGCAGCTGGCGGCACTCGGTTACGAGGCGCCGCACAACGCACTGACCCACCTGGGTGCGCTGACCAACGAGAGTGGTCGCCGGGGTCGGGTCCAGGCGGTGCTGCTGCCCACCCTGCTGTATTGGCTGTCGGACACGCCCAACCCCGACGCGGGACTGTTGGCCTACCGGCGGCTCAGCGAGGCGATGGCGCAGCAGCGCTGGTATCTGAGCACCCTGCGCGACAGCAGCGCGGTGGCCAAGCGGCTGATGCGGGTGCTGGGCACCTCGGCCTACATCCCGGAACTGTTGATGCGCTCACCCGACGTCATTCAGGCCTACGGCGACGGACCGACCGGCCCCAAGCTGCTCGACACCGACTCGGACGCGGTGTCGCGGGCGCTGATCGCCTCGGCCGGCCGCTACCCCGACCCGGTGCGCGCGATCGCGTCGGCCCGCAGTCTGCGGCGCCACGAACTGGCCCGCATCGCCTCGGCGGACCTGCTGGGCATGCTGGACGTCATCGATGTCTGTCGGGCACTGACCGCGGTGTGGGTAGCGGTGTTGCAGGCCGCTTTGGACGCGATCATCCGGGTCAACCTGTCCGGCTCGCCCGACACAGACGCGCAGCAGGCACCGGCGAAGATCGCGGTGATCGGGATGGGCCGACTCGGCGGGCGCGAACTGGGCTACGGCTCGGATGCCGACGTCATGTTCGTCTGCGAGGCCAACGAGAACGTGCCGGGCGTGAGTGACGCCGACGCGGTGCGGTGGGCCACGTCGATCGCCGAGCAGGTCCGGGCGCTGCTGGGCACCGTCAGCGCCGATCCGCCACTGCAGGTCGACATCAATCTGCGCCCGGAGGGCCGCAATGGGCCGCCGGTGCGCACGCTGGCCTCCTACGCGGCCTACTACGACCAGTGGGCGCAGCCGTGGGAGATCCAGGCGCTGCTGCGGGCGCACTGCGTCGCCGGTGACGCGGAGCTGGGTGACCGGTTCCTGCGGATGGTCGACGCCACCCGCTATCCGCCCGGGGGCGTGTCCACCGACGCGGTGCGGGAGATTCGACGGGTCAAGGCGCGTGTCGACGCCGAACGACTGCCGCGCGGCGCCGACCCCAATACGCACACCAAACTGGGTCGGGGCGGTCTGGCCGACGTCGAGTGGACCGTGCAGCTGCTGCAGTTGCGCCACGCCCACCGTGTTCCGGCGCTGCACAACACCTCTACGCTGGAAACCCTGGATGCCATCGCCGCTGCCGGGCTGCTCGAAGAGGACGAGGTGGACCGGCTCCGGCAGGCCTGGCTGACCGCCACCCGTGCTCGCAACGCGCTGGTGCTGGTCCGTGGCAAACCGACCGACCAACTGCCCGGGCCGGGCCGCGCGCTGAACGCGGTGGCGGTGGCCGCTGGCTGGCCCGGCGGCGACGGCGGTGAGTTCTTGGACAACTACCTCCGGGTGACACGGCGCGCGAAGGTCGTCGCGCGCAAGGTGTTCGGAGACTGAAGGAGGGTCTGGCGTGGTGGATTTCAGGGCTCACTCGAACGTGCCGACGATCAGCGTCGACGAGAGCGATCAGCTGTCGCAGCGCTACGGACCGCTGGCCCAGGCGGTCCGGGACCTGATTGACGCCACGATCCGCACCCAGGCCGACGACGCGACGACCCGTGAGGTGACCGCCCAGGTGCAGCAGCTGACCGAGCAGCTGCGCGGCGGAACCCTCAGCGAGTCACCGGGACTGCGCTATGTCGTCGAGGGGCGGCCGCTGGCGTGGGGCAATGCCGTGGTGGGCCTGCGTAACCCGATCGCTCCGCCGCTGGTGATCCAGCACGGGGAGAACGGCCACTGCTGGAGCGACTTTCACCTGGGAACCGCCTACGAGGGCCCGCCGTCGCTGGTCCACGGCGGGGTGAGCGCGCTGGTCCTCGACCATGTGCTCGGTGAGGCGGCCAGCGATGGCCTGACCAAGCCGCGCTACACCGGCACGATCACGGTGAAGTATCTGCGCGGAACGCCCCTGGGGCCGTTGCACGCCGAAGCCTCCATCTACCGCAGGGAAGGCGTGAAAACCTATGCCCGCGGCTACATCTCGGACGCCAACGGGATCACCGTGGAGGCCGACGGGGTCTTCATCACACCGTCCTGGGCCCGCGACGGAGTCGAGTGACCCGCGACGGCGGTCAGAAGGAGATAAACGCCGACGCCAGGCTCAAGGCGCCGATTCCGAGTCCGGTGGTGATCAAGCCGACGTCAGCGGCGAGCGGCATCATCAGGGCATCGAGTAAGTCGCCAGAGGCGATCTCCTGCGCGAACAGGCTGACGTTGTAGGCCGGAAGTGTGGTCAGCAGGGCATTGACCAGATCGGCGATCGGCAGCAGGGCCGCATAGCCCCGTGCCAGGGCCGCGGAGAAGTCGTTGACCACATCGGCGAAGCCGCCGAGGGCATCCGCGCTGCTTGCCAAGGCTTCGGGCAGGCTCGGTAGCGAGCCAAGACCGCTGATGAAGTCCTGCCAGCCCTGCTGAACCCCGTCACCCAGCGCCGTGAGGACCTCGCCCAGATCGAGGTCCGGGAACACCCCGAATGGTGTCGACAGGTCGGCCGGACCCGGGTCCCAGCCGTGTTCGATGTTGCCGTAGCCCAGGTTGACCAACACGCGTAGCGCCGGCTGCAGCAGATCGGCCAGCGGGTCGCCCAGGATCGGCAGGAAACGCAGCGGCTCCAGCAACGGCAGATTCTCGGTGGGGATCATGAAGTAATCGGTGTTGCCGCCGTAGCCGTCCGACACCGGCATCAGGACGGCCTGGGCGATCTGCTCGTCGGACAGATTGGGGATGGTGCTGTGCACGAAAGCGATCCCCATGACCGCGTTGAGAACGGACAGGAAGTTGAGCGGGTAACGCGGGAAGTCCGAGAAGCCGTCGTATTCCATGTTGTACATAGCGGTGTCCCACGGGGTTTCCGACGGGGTAGCCCCGCTGAACGTCACGCCCATGCTGGGAACGGTCAACGGCGGCAGGCTCGGGTCTCCGAAGCGGGAGAGCAGACCTCCGTTGGGGTTGCTGGGATCGACCAACAGCACGAACGAGAGCTGATCGGACGTCGGGATCTGATCAGCCGGCAGCGCCAGCAGATTGCGCATCTCCAGTCCGGCCAGCGTTGCGCTCTGCGAGGCGCCGACCACGACGAGGTCGTGGCCCAAGGCGAGCCGCTCCTTGATGGTGGCGTCCAAGATTTGCACACCCTGTGCCAGGGACTGGTCGAGTACCAGAGACTTGGTACCGGTGATCGGATACAGGCCCTCCGGGGTGAAGAGGGGATGAACCGAGTCGAACGGGAAGATCGGCTGGCCGGGGAAGATCGGCGGGGAGGGCGTGAGGTAGCGCGAGGTGACGGCGTCGATGACTGCTTGGCTGGGGATCGGCATACCACTGCCGCCCATGCCCCACGCCTCGGTGCCGAGCAGGACCACCTGTGCGGAGACCGACTTGAGTCCTTGGGCCGCCACACTCGCGGGTAGGGCGGGACTGGCGATCAGCAGCGGCGCGAGGGCCAGCGGGAGCAATCTACGGTCAACCATGGGCGGTTCCTTTCATGGAAATCAGGCCCGTTTCGGTGGAAGATTACTGATCTCGCGATAAATTACAACGGATCAGTTCTAAGTTCAATCACATGTTTTGGTGGTTGGTAACGGCCGTTACCGGCGCATCTCTCTTGGCGGGTAGACCCGCCCCGGCAAAGGTCTGTGGCGGAATCGGCGGGGTCGCGGTGGGTCGGCTGGTGACCCTGCGGGGTGCGCGGTGTGGGAATCAAATCCCCTGTCCGTGAGCAGCTTTCGGCAATCGACGCAATCGGCATCCATGCTGTCCCGGCTCTTTCGGGGCAGGCTAGTGCGCCTTCTCCAACTCCCGGCAAATACACAGAATTGCGCGGGTAATTCGCGGTCAGGCGTGCTCGTTGTTGGGTGGGTCGGGATCGCCTTTGAGGAGTTCTTCTCCGGTGGTGGGCGTGGTTGACCTGTGGTGGGGTGGTGCCGTAGGTCCAGCCGAGGCGTCCGGTGGTGGTCGGTGTGGTCGTGCGGATAGCCAGTCAGGCCAGCCAGCCCGACTCAGCAGTCGTAGTACAGCGCGAACTCGTACGGGTGCGGCCGCACGCTGATCGGGGTGATCTCGTGGTCGCGCTTGTAGCGGATCCAGTTCTCAATGAGGTCCGGGGTGAACACGCCGCCTTCGGTGAGGTATTCGTGGTCGGCCTCGAGGTTGTCCATCACCTCGGCCAGCGTGGTGGGGGCCTGCGGGATGTTGGCAGCCTCGTCCGGCGGCAGTTCGTAGAGGTCCTTGTCCACCGGTGCGGCCGGTTCGATCTTGTTCTTGATGCCGTCGATGCCGGCCATCAGCATGGCTGCGAACGCCAGGTAGGGGTTGCTGGAGGAGTCGGGGCAGCGGAACTCCAGCCGCTTGGCCTTCGGATTGGTGCCGGTGATCGGGATGCGTACACAGGCTGAGCGGTTGCGCTGGCTGTAGACCAGGTTGATCGGCGCCTCGTAGTGCGGCACCAGTCGCTTGAAGGAGTTGATGGTGGGGTTGGTGAACGCCAGCAGGGAGGGCGCGTGGTGCAAGATGCCGCCGATGCAGTGCCGGGCAATGTCCGACAGTCCGGCGTAGCCGGCCTCGTCATAGAACAGTGGCTGGCCGGCCTTCCACAGCGACAGGTGAACATGCATGCCGGAGCCGTTGTCGCCGAACAGGGGCTTGGGCATGAACGTGACGGTCTTGCCGTTAGCCCAGGCGGTGTTCTTGATGATGTATTTGAACAGCATGACGTCGTCGGCGGCGTGCAGCAGGGTGTTGAACTTGTAGTTGATCTCCGCCTGCCCGCCGGAGCCGCATTCGTGGTGGCCGCGCTCCAAGGTGAAGCCGGCGTTGGCCAGGTTGGTGGTCATGGTGTCGCGAAGGTCGACGTACTGGTCGTTGGGGGCGACGGGGAAGTAGCCGCCCTTGGGGCGGGTCTTGTATCCGCGGTTGGCCCGTCCGTCGGCCTCGGTCGGCGAGCCGGTGTTCCACCAGCCCGAATCCGAGTCGACCTCGTAGAAGGTGCCGTTCATCTGCGAGTCGAATCGCACCGAGTCGAAGATGTAGAACTCGGCTTCGGCGCCGAAGTAGGCGGTGTCGGCGATACCGGTGCTGGTGAGGTAGTTCTCGGCTTTGCGGGCGATGTTGCGCGGGTCGCGGGAGTAGGGCTCGCGGGTGAACGGGTCGTGGACGAAGAAGTTGAGGTTCAACGTCTTTGCGGCCCGGAACGGATCGATCTGGGCGGTGGAGAAGTCGGGCAGCAGCATCATGTCGGACTCGTGGATCGACTGGAAGCCGCGGATCGAGGATCCGTCGAAGGCCAGCCCGTCTTCGAACACGCTCGCGTCCAGCGTGGACGCCGGGATCGACAGATGTTGCATCTGACCGGGCAAGTCGCAGAACTGGATGTCGATGTACTCCACGTTCTCGTCGGCGACGAGCTTGAGAATGTCGTCGGCCGTCTTGTCGGTCACAGAACTGTTCTCCTCCGCTGGTAGCCCCGGTCGGACCCTGAGGTTGCCGATCTTGACGTTACGCAACCACGGCCGGACCCTGCGACGCCGGGTCGGATTCGCCGCCCGCCTATCGTAGGGGCCATGAGCCGCACGTTCTCCTCGTGGCTGTCCGGGCCGGAGTCCGCCGGACCCAGTCACTCCGACAGCGCCCCCGGGCAGGGTTTGGGTCTGCCGCCCAGCGGCCCGGGCTCCCTGGCTCCGATGGGGCGCCGCATGGCAGCCCTGGCCCTCGATTGGATGGTGGGCTACGGATTGGCCGGGCTGGGCGTGGCAGCGGGCGTGGTGACGCCGGAATACCTGGCCACGGTGGTGCTGGGGATCTGGCTGGTCCTCGGGGTGGCCGCGGTGCGACTCTTCGGCTTCACTCCCGGCCAGTACGCCTGCGGGCTGCGGGTGGTCCCCGTCGACGGCCCCGGCTTGGGCGTGGGCGTCGGCCGCGCCGTGATCCGCGGATTGTTGATCGCGCTGGTGGTCCCGGCATTGTTTGCCGACGCCGACGGCCGTGGCCTGCAGGACCGGGCCACCGCAACCGCCGTGGTGCGCAGCCGCTGAGCCGGGTCAGCGCAGGGTCAACGATCTGATTCGACTAGCGCCGGCGCACCGCGCGCTGGACGCCACGCACCTTCGCGCCGCCGGGCAGCGGGCCCTTGGGCATGGCCGCGGTTCCGGTACGCGAACCCAGCGCGGCCAGCCGCGACTCCAGCGATTCCATCTGCTTGGTGGTGATGTTGGCCGGCAGCTTGGTCAGGTAACGCTCCAGCTTGGCTAGCGGAACCTCGCCGTCGCCGCTGCCCACCACCACGTCATAGATCGGTACGTCGCCGACGAGCCGGGCGGTGCGCTTCTTCTCCTGAGCCAGCAGCGGCTTGAGCCGGGAGGGCGACCCCTCGGCGACGAAGATGATGCCCGGCCGCCCGATCACTCGATGCACGGCGTCGAGCTGGCCGGTGGCCGACACCCCCGGGGTCACCCGCCACTTACCACGCAGATTGTCCAGCGCCCACGCCGCAGCCCCGGCCTGACCCTCGGCCTTGAGGTAGACCGACCGTTGCGCGCGCCGGCCGAAGATGATGAACGCCACCAGGGCGCCGAGCACCAGGCCGAGCGGGATCGTCGTCACCTTGGCGAACGTGCCGCCGTTGAGCGCCAGCGCCGTCGTGACCCCGGCGACCAGCACGAAGGCGCCGGCCATGTAGGGCACCAGCCGCTTGTCCTCTTTGCGCTGCAGCTGGAAGGCCTGCCACAGCTGGGTGCGGCGCTGCTTGCTGGCGGCCTTGCGGGTGGCTTTCGCTTCCGCCCGGGCAGCCTTGTTCTCGGTGGTGGTGCGCGGTCTGGGCATAGTCACCAAGGATACCCAGCGGGGCTTACCGCCGGCCGGGGCGTCAGTCAGCCGGGGGCGACGGCGGGGGCCTGTTGGCGGCGGGCCCGGTTTTCCAGCGCCTGCTGGTAGAGCCGCCCGGCCCGATACGACGAGCGCACCAGCGGCCCGGACATCACTCCGGCGAAGCCCAGCTCCTCGGCATAGCGGGCGTGCTCGACGAACTCCTCGGGCTTGACCCATCGGTCGATCGGATGGTGCCGCTCGGTGGGGCGCAGGTACTGGGTGATGGTGACCAGCTCGGCGCCGGCGTCGTACAGGTCGGCCAGTGCCGCGCGGATCTCTTCGGGGGTCTCGCCCATGCCCAGAATGAGATTGCTCTTGGCCACCAACCCGGCATCACGGGCCTGGGTCAGCACGTCAAGGCTGCGCTCGTAGCTGAAGCCGGGCCGGATCAGTCTGAAGATGCGCGGAACGGTTTCGACGTTGTGCGCCAGCACTTCCGGGCGGGATTCGAATACTTCGCTCAAGAGGTCGGGCCGTCCGCCGAAGTCGGGGATCAACAGCTCGACACCGGTTGACGGGTTGAGGGCCTTGATGGCACGCACCGTCTCGGCGTAGAGCCAGGATCCCTGATCGGGCAGATCGTCGCGGGCGACACCGGTGACCGTCGAATACCGCAGCCCCATGGACTGCACGCTCTCGGCCACCCGGCGCGGCTCGTCGCGGTCCAGCTCGGGCGGCTTACCCGACTTGATGAGACAGAACGAACAGTTGCGGGTGCAGACCTCGCCGCCGATCAGAAAGGTGGCCTCCCGGTCTTCCCAACACTCGTAGATGTTGGGGCAGCCCGCCTCCTCGCACACCGTGTGGAGCTTTTCCTGCTTGACCAGAACCTTGAGCTGGGTGTAGCTCGGACCCATTCGGGCGCGGGTCTTGATCCACGGGGGCTTGCGTTCGATCGGAGTTTCGGCGTTGCGTGCTTCGGCACGGCTTAACCTACGGCCTTCCGGGGCGGCACTCACCTGTTCGATGTTACGCGCGGACCGGAATGCTCGCGCACCGGCAGCACGCCGTCGAGCGCATCGACGACCGCTCTGGCCACGGCTTGGCGAACATCCTCGACGCCGGTCACAAAGCCCAGCTCGGCCGAGAGTGATGTCACACCCGCGTCGGTGATCCCGCACGGCACAATCGAGCCGAACGCACTGAGATCACAATCACAATTGAGCGCGAACCCATGCAATGTGGTGGCGCGGGCCACTCGGACGCCGATCGCGGCGACCTTGCGGGCGGGCCGGCCGCCGCCCTGCGGCAGCCACACCCCGGACCTGCCGTCTATCCGAACCGTATTGAGACCCAATGTGTTACACACCTCGATGAGTGACTCTTCAAGGCGTCGAACGTAATTCACCACGTCCAAAGGTTCGGCGAGGCCGATCACCGGGTAGCCCACGAGCTGGCCGGGACCGTGCCAGGTGATCTTGCCGCCCCGGTCGGTGTCGACCACCGGGGTGCCGTCCATCGGGCGTTCCTGCGGCTCGGTGCGGCGTCCGGCGGTATAGACCGGGGGATGCTCCAGCAGCAGCAGAGTGTCGGGACCACCGGCCGACCTGGCGTCGGCCAGCTCGCGTTGTAGTCGCCAGGCTTCGCCGTAGTCGACGGTGCCCAGCTGGCGCACCTCGATCGGCGCGGCGCTGGAGCGGATGGACACCATGTTCGCAGGCTACTCGGCGCCGGGCTTCTACAGCGGGGTCGGCCGGGAGGTGGCGTAGGCCAGGGCCTCGCCGACGGTGTGATGGGCAAACCGGAAACCGGCCTGCTCCAACTTGGCGGGAATGGCGCGCTGGCCGGTCAGGAGGCTGTCGGCGAACTCGCCGAGCCCGGCACGGACCGCGAAAGCCGGGAGCAACATCGGGGTCGGGCGGTTAACGGCCCGTCCGAGTGCCGCGGTGAACTCGGCGTTGGTCACCGGTGCCGGACCGGTCAGATTCACCGGTCCCGACAGCGTGTCATGCGAGATCGCGAACAGCAGTGCCCGCACCTCGTCTTCCATGCTGATCCACGACATGTACTGGCGGCCATTGCCGATCCGGGCGCCGAGTCCGAGGGAGAACAGCGGGCGCAGCCGGCCCAACGCGCCGCCTGATCGCGACAGCACGATGCCGGTGCGGGCCAGTACCACCCGGGCGCCCGAGGCTTGGGCCGACGCGGTTGCACCTTCCCAGTCCTCGGCGAGCTGGGCCAGGAAATCGGTTCCAGCCGAGGCGGACTCGTCGACGGTGCGGTTGCCGGTGTCGCCGTAATAGCCGACCCCGCTGGCATTGACCAGCACCGGTACGCCGGCCTCGGCCACTGCGGTCGACAACACCTCGGTCGGGGCGATCCGGCTGTCGCGCAGACTCTGCTTGAATGCTCCCGACCAGCGGCGGTTGCCGACGCCGACGCCGCACAGATTGACCACGGCGTCGACTCCGGCCAGCGCGCCCACGTCGATCTGACCGGCGTCGGGATCCCACTGCAGCTCGCCGGCATTGGCCGGTGCCCGCCGCACGATCCGCAACACCTGGTGATTGTCGGCGCGCAACGCCGACACCAGAGCCGAGCCGATCAGCCCGGACGAGCCGGCGATCGCGACGATGGGGTTGCTCACAGCTGAATCCTCTTGCAGCTCTTTGGAATGCCCCAGGCGCTGTTAGAGACCCAGGTCCGCCTCGAACGCGCCTTCTTCGAGTCGGTTCTTGATCGTGGTGACGAACCGCCCCGCGTCGGCACCGTCGATCAAACGGTGGTCGTAGGTCAGCGGCAGGTAGGAGACCGAACGCACGCCGATCGACTCGTTGCCGGCCTCATCGACGATGACCCGTGGCCGTTTGACGATGGCGCCGGTGCCCAGCATGGCGGCTTGCGGCGGAACGAGGATCGGGGTGTCGAACAGTGCGCCCTGACTGCCGATGTTGGTGATCGTGAACGTGCCCCCGGACAGCTCGTCGGGCTTGAGGTTGCCCGAGCGTGCCCGGGCGGCGATGTCGGAGATCGCCCGCGCGAGTCCGGCCAGCGAGAGATCACCGGCGTTGTGGATCACCGGGGACAACAGTCCCTGCTCGGTGTCCACCGCGAAGCCGAGATGCTCGGCGTCGTAGTAGGTGATCTCCCCGGCGTCTTCGTTGTAGCTGGCGTTGACGTTCGGATGGGCCTTGAGGGCGTCGATCACGGCGCGGGCGATGAACGGCAGGTAGGTCAGGTTGACCCCCTCGCGCTCAGCGAAGTCCGCCTTCGCCCTGGCCCGCAGCGCCACGATCTTGGTCATATCGACCTCGTGGGTCTGGGTGAGCTGCGCAGTGGCCTGCAGGGATTCGCGGGTCTTCTTGGCGGTGATCTGACGGATCCGGTTGGCCTTGGCAGTGGTGCCACGCAGGTGTGCCAGCGCCGAGGCGGGTGCCGCGGCAGCCGGGCGCGGAGCGGCCGGGGCGGCCGGAGCGGCCGGGGCGGCGGGCGCCTTCTGCTGCTCGGCGAAGGCCAGGACGTCCTGCTTGCGGATTCTTCCGCCGACCCCGGTGCCCGTGACCTGGCCCAGGTCGACGTTGTTGTCGGCGGCGAGCTTGCGCACCAACGGCGTCACATACCGTGCGGCGTCGCCGGCCGGGGCCTCGGCAGCGGCGGGCTGTGCCGGTGCGGGCGTGGTCTCGGGTACCGGCGCCGGGGTGGGCTCGGGCTTGGCCTGCGCGGCGGGTTCGGGGGCCGCGGGAGCAGGCTCGGGCTCGGGTGCGGGCGCTGCCGGCTCGGGTGCGGGAGCCGCCGGTGCGGGGG
>NZ_UWOA01000076.1:0-13523 GCF_900604305.1 Mycobacterium sp. P7213 | reverse complement strand
ACCCCCGTCTACCCGCCCCGCAGGGCCGCCCGGGTTCGCTCGGTGTCGGCCGGTGTCCAGCCGTCGGGTGGCAGCACCGCCACGAGTGCGTCCAGGATCGTGTCGGCGTAGTTGTGGCCGTGCCCGGCGGGCATCTTCTCACCGTGGAACAGGTCGGCGCTGACCTGCCAGAACGTCACCACCGGGTACCAGCGCATGGATACGGTGCGGTCCGGGCCGGGTGCTTCGGTCAGCCAGTCAGGCCGCGCGAACAGCAGATCCGGTGACCACCACACCACCGGGTCGGAGGCGTGCTGCAAGAACAGCACCCGGGTGCCGTGCCACGGGGGCGCGGCGATCCGGGCGATCTCGGCCGGCACCGTGCCTTGGGAGAACCGCACCGTGCGGCCGTTGTCGTAGCGCGGCAACACGGCGGTGCTGCCCGGGTCGCGCCGCACCAGCAGCGCGTGCCAGAGCGGGCTGGCCTGCGGCGGCCCCACCCACAGCACGGCCTCGTAGCCCATCTCGGCGATGTCGGGCAACCAGTCGAACGCGGCCTGCCCGGCCATCGATCCCAGGCTCTCGCCGTAGAGCACCAGTTTGGGCCGGTGCTCGACCGGCAGGCCTCGCCACCGCTCGGCGATGGTGCGCACCAGCAGCCGTCCCGAATCCATCGATTTGCGTTGGTCGGCCAGGAAGGAGATCCAGCTCGGCAGGTAGGAGTACTGGACAGCGACGATGGCGGTGTTGCCGTTGTAGAGCATCTCGAGCGCATCGGCCGCGGCCGGGTCGACCCACCCGGTGCCCGTGGTGGGCACCACGACCAACACCTGGCGATCGAAGGCGCGGGTGCGATCCAGTTCGTCGAGCAGCAGCTGCATTCGCGCCTGGTCGTCGCCGGCGCTGTGCAACCCGGCATACACCCTGATGGGTTCGCGGGCGGGCCGTCCATTGAGCCGGGTGAGCTCGGCGGCGTGTGCTCCCCCGGCGACGAAGCTGCGGCCCTGGCTGCCCAGCGTGGCCCAGGGCGCCAACGACTCCGGGCTGCCGGATCGCTCCGGTTGCAACGGCTGGATCGTCCCGGGCACGGTGGCGCTGTCCTCGGGCTGGAACACCGCGCTGGCGCCGGCGAAGAAGCCACGGATCAGCACGCCGTTGATCAAGGTGGTCAACAACACGACCACGATCGCGCTGCCGATGAACATGGCGACTTCGCTGTGCAGGTGCCACCGCCGGATCAGCGCCCGGGCCAGCAGCCGACTGGCGTCGATCAGCACCCGCACGGTCGCCACCAGTGCGGCGGCGACCCCGATCGCCACGCCGAGGGTGCACAGGTAGCCCAGCGTTGCCGGGCCTTCGATGCCCAGCAGGTCGGAGACCTGGCGCTGCCAGCCGGCGGCCGGGATCAGCATCACAACGCACGCGGCCGGAGCCGTCACCACCACAGTTGCCTTGAGCGCGAACAAGACCGGGCGCGACGGCGGCCACCAGCTGGCGCCGCGCAGTAGAAACCGTTCCACCGTTGCGCCGATCAGCACGCCCAGCCCGTAGCCGAAGGCCGCGTTGATCCCGCCGATCAGCCCCTGGAACACCCAGTCGCGCGGCAGTAACGACGGGGTCAGCGACAAGCAGAAGAACAGCGCACCGAACGCCACTCCGGCGAACTTGAGCCGCAGCAGGCTCCATGCCCACACCAGCAGCGGGTGTTTGGCCGGTGGCGCGACCGTTCCCATGCCGCTGGGGCTTTACCCGAACAGTCCCGGCAGCACCGCTTCGGAGGTGCTGCGCAGTTCGGTCAGCGACACACTGAACTGGCCTTGGACCTCGATCTCCTGCGAGGCCTGGTCCACCACGCCGACTCGAGTGGCCGGCAGGCCGCGCGCCTCGCACATGGAGCGCAGCCGGCTCTCCTCGGTGCGCGGCACCGCCACCAGCGCCCTGCCCGCCGACTCGGAGAACAGGAAGACGAATGGATCGACATCTTCGGGAAGCAAGATGCGGCAACCGGTTTCACCGGCGATCGCCGACTCGACCACGGCCTGGATCAGCCCGCCTTCACTCAAGTCGTGGGCCGCGGACACCAGGCCGTCGCGCGATGCCGCGCTCAGCACCTCGGCGAGCAGTTGCTCGCGCTCCAGATCGACCTTCGGCGGCAGCCCGCCCAGGTGGTCACCGGTCACCTGCGCCCAGATGGACCCGTCGAACTCGTCGCGGGTGTCGCCGAGCAGGATCAGCGTCTCACCCGGTTCGACCCCGAACGCGGTCGGAATACGGCGGCCGACGTCGTCGATGACGCCGAGCACCCCGACCACCGGGGTGGGGTGGATCGGAGTGGCGCCGGTCTGGTTGTAGAAGCTCACATTGCCGCCGGTCACCGGAATCCCCAGTGCCGCACAGCCGTCGGCCAGGCCGCGAACGGCCTCGGCAAACTGCCACATCACCCCGGGGTCTTCCGGTGAACCGAAGTTCAAGCAGTTGGTGACGGCGATCGGGGTGGCACCGGTGACGGCCACGTTGCGGTAGGCCTCGGCCAGTGCCAGCTGCGCCCCGGAGTAGGGGTCGAGCTTGGTGTAGCGACCGGACGCATCGGTGGAGATCGTGATCCCGCGCCCGGAGACCTCGTCGATGCGCAGCATTCCACCGTCGGCGTGCTCGGCCAGCACGGTGTTGCCGCGCACGTAGCGGTCGTACTGCTCGGTGATGAACGCCCGGCTGCACAAGTGCGGACTGCCCAGCAGTGCCAGCAGAGTCGCGCGCAGCTCCTCCCCGGTGGCCGGCCGCGGCAGCTTGTCCGAGCGGTCGGCGTTCAGGGCGTCCTGGGTGTCGGGGCGCGCGACCGGGCGCTGATAGATCGGGCCTTCGTGGGCCACGGTGCGCGGCGGCACGTCTACGACGGTCTCGCCGTGCCAGGTGATCTGCAGCCGGTCGCCGTCGGTCACCTCACCGATCACGGTGGCGAGCACGTCCCACTTGGCGCAGACCGCCATGAAGGCGTCCACGTTCTCCGGGGCGACCACGGCGCACATGCGTTCCTGCGACTCGCTGGACAGCACCTCGGCCGGGCTCATGTTCGCTGCGCGCAGCGGCACCTTGTCCAGCTGGATCGCCATGCCGCCATCGCCAGCGGATGCCAACTCAGAAGTAGCACAAGATAATCCGGCACCGCCGAGATCCTGGATGCCGACCACCAGCTTGGCGGCGTACAGCTCCAGGCAGCACTCGATGAGCACCTTCTCGGTGAACGGGTCGCCGACCTGAACCGACGGAAGCTTCTTACGGCCGGCACCGCTCTCGTCGCCGCCGAAGGTGTCCGATGCCAGCACCGACACCCCACCGATGCCGTCCAGCCCGGTACGCGCCCCGAACAGGATGATCTTGTTTCCGGCACCGGAGGCGAACGCCAGGTGCAGGTCTTCCTTCTTGAGCACGCCGACGCACAGGGCGTTGACCAGCGGGTTGCCCGCGTAGCACGGGTCGAAGATGGTTTCGCCGCCGATGTTGGGCAGCCCCAGCGAATTGCCGTAGCCGCCGATGCCGCGCACCACCCCGTCGAGCACCCGGCGGGTATCGGGGGCGTCGGCGGCGCCGAAGCGCAGCTGGTCCATCACCGCAACCGGACGGGCGCCCATCGCCATGATGTCGCGCACGATGCCGCCCACTCCGGTGGCCGCGCCCTGGTACGGCTCGACGTAGGAGGGGTGGTTGTGCGACTCCACCTTGAAGGTGACTGCCCAGCCGTCGCCGATGTCGACGACGCCAGCGTTTTCGCCGATGCCGGCCAGCATGGCCTTGCGCATCTCGTCGGTGGTGGTCTCACCGAAATAGCGCAAGTGCACCTTGGAGGACTTGTAGGAGCAGTGCTCGCTCCACATCACCGAGTACATGGCCAGCTCGGCGTCGGTGGGGCGGCGGCCCAGGATGTCGCGGATGCGCTGGTACTCGTCGTCCTTGAGACCCAACTCGGCGAACGGTTGCGGGTGCTCGGGCGTTGCGGCGGCGTGTTCGACGGTGTCCAGCGTGGTCGGGGGCGTCACGGGCACAGTCTATGGCACCGATTTCGGCGCGTTGGCGACCGCTCAGCGGGAACAACCGCGCCGAAATCACTCACTCCGGCGCCAGGAATGCGGCCAGGGCCGCCGTGTAGGAGGCCACGTCGCGCGCGCCCATGAGTTCGCGCGCCGAATGCATGGCCAGCTGCGGGGCGCCCACGTCAACGGTGGGGATCCCGGTGCGCGCGGCGCTCATCGGGCCGATGGTCGATCCGCAGGGCAGGTCGGCCCGGTGCTCGTAGCGCTGCAGCGCCACCCCTGCTTGGTCGCAGGCCAGCGCGAAAGTGGCGGCGGTGCGGCCGTCGGTGGCGTAGCGCAGGTTGGGCTGCACCTTGAGTACCGGGCCGGCGTTGATCGCGATCTGATGGCCCGGTTCGTGACGGTCCGGGTAGTTCGGGTGGGTGGCGTGCGCCATGTCGGCCGAGGCCAGTGTGGAGGCGGTCAGCCGGCGCAGGAAGTCCTCGCGGTCGCCGCCGGCGGCCAGCGTGATCCGCTCCAGGATGGTCAGCAGCAGATCGGACTGGGCGCCGTGATCCGACGTCGACCCGACCTCCTCGTGGTCGAACAGCACCAACACCGGCAGGTAGCGGCCCGGTTGCGCCGCCATCAGCGCTTCCAGCCCGGCGTAACAGCTGGCCTGGTTGTCCAGCCGCGGGGCGCTGACGAATTCCTGGCCCGGCCCGGTCACCGCCGACGGCGCCAGGTCGTGGGTCATCAGGTCGAATCCCAGCACGTCGCGGGGTTCCACGCCGGCGCGCTGCGCCACGTACCCGAGGAAGTCCGGGGACCGGCCATCTCCCCATACCGCGTTGACGTGGCGTTGAGGGTCCAGCTTGACCGCGGCACGGTCCTCGGCCAGGTGGATGGCCAGCTGCGGCACCCGCAGGATCGGCTCGTCGATACGGACCAGGTGATGGTTGATCCCAGAGCGTTCGGCACCGCTGCGCACCGAGAGCCGGCCGCTGATCCCCAGATCGCGGTCCAGCCAGGAGTTCAGCCACGCGCCGCCGTAGGGCGCCAGGGCCACCAGCTGCCAGCCGGCGACCTCACGGGCGGGGTACTGCTTGACCCGCAGGTTCGGGCTGTCGGTGTGCGCGCCGATGATCCGGAACGGGATGTGGCCGCCGTGCTCCGGACTATTCCATGCAATCAGGGAACCGGCCCGGACGGTGAAGTACCGCTCCGGCGCCTGCGGCCATCGGTCGGTTTCGGAGACCTCGGTGTAGCCGGCGACTCGCAGCCGTTCGGCCACCGCGGCACAGGCGTGAAACGGCGACGGTGAGGCGTCGATGAACTCGCATAGTCCGGTTGCGGTGGCCGCCATGGGGTTAAGTCTTTCGCATCCGGACGCCGATGGGGGCGTTAGGGTCGATAGCGTGCCGTCCGTCCAGCCCGTGACCGCTCCCCTGACCTGTTCGGCCATTTTTCTGGTGGCCACCATCGATCAGGGCGGCGAGCAGACAGTCCACGACGCATTGCCCGACCTGGCGGGTTTCGCTCGGGCGATCGGCTTCCGCGACCCGACCAAGAAGCTGTCGTTGGTGACCTCGATCGGCTCGGACGCCTGGGACCGGCTGTTCGCCGGCCCTCGCCCGGCCGAGCTGCATCCGTTCGTCGAGTTGACCGGTCCCCGCCACACCGCCCCGGCCACCCCGGGGGATCTGCTCTTTCACGTCAAGGGCGAGACCTTGGACGTCTGCTTCGAACTGTCGGGGCGGATCGTCAAGGCGATGGCCGGGGCGATCACCGTGGTCGACGAGGTACACGGCTTCCGGTTCTTCGACAACCGCGACCTGCTCGGTTTCGTCGACGGCACCGAGAACCCGGTCGACGACGAAGCGGTGGCGGCCACCGCGGTCGGTGACGACGATCCCGACTTTGCTGGCGGCTCCTATGTGCACATCCAGAAGTACCTGCACGACATGGCCGCCTGGGAGGCGCTGCCGGTCACCGAACAGGAACGCGTGATCGGCCGTACCAAGGCCGACGACATCGAGTTCGACGACGGGGTGAAACCGGCCAACTCGCACATCGCGCTCAATGTCATCACCGACAAGGACGGCAACGAACTGGACATCGTGCGGCACAACATGCCGTTCGGCTCGGTGGGCGCCGGCGAGTCCGGGACCTACTACATCGCCTACTCGCGGACGCCCCAAGTCACCGAGCAGATGCTGCGCAACATGTTCTTCGGCGACCCGCCGGGCAACACCGACCGCATTCTGGATTTCTCCACCGCGGTCACCGGCGGAATGTTCTTCACCCCCACGGCCGACTTCCTCGACGATCCGCCGCCGCTCCCGGGAGCAGCGACACCCACACCCTCCGAGCCCGTCGAGACCACCGGCGTTCACGGCTCACTGAACATCGGCAGCCTGAAAGGAACCTCGCAATGAACAACCTGTATCGCGATCTGGCCCCGGTTACCGAAGCGGCCTGGGCCGACATCGAGCAGGAGGCGACCCGGACCTTCAAGCGGCACATCGCCGGGCGCCGGGTGGTCGACGTCAGCGAGCCGGCCGGCCCGACGGCGGCCGCGGTGGGCACCGGTCGGCTGACCGGCATCAGCGCCCCGGCCGACGGCGTCGAAGCGCATCTGCGCGACAGCAAACCGCTGGTGCGCCTGCGGGTTCCGTTCAGCCTGTCGCGTGACGAGATCGACGATGTCGAGCGGGGCTCGCAGGATCCCGACTGGGACCCGGTGAAGGCCGCGGCCAAGAAGCTGGCGTTCGCCGAGGACCGCATCATCTTCGGGGGATACCCGGGCGCCGCGGTGGAGGGCATCCGCAGCGCCAGCTCGAACCCGGAGCTGACGCTGCCCGAGGACCCGCGTGGCATCCCGGACGTGATCAGCCAGGCGCTGTCGGCGTTGCGACTGGCCGGGGTGGACGGCCCGTACTCGGTGCTGCTATCCGCGGACGCCTACACCAAGGTCGCCGAGACCTCCGATCACGGCTACCCGATCCTGGAGCACCTGCGCCGGCTGGTCACCGGCGACATCATCTGGGCACCGGCTATCGACGGCGCGTTTGTGCTGACCACTCGCGGCGGGGACTTCGATCTGCGGCTGGGCACCGATGTCGCGATCGGCTACCTGTCGCACGATGCCGAGAACGTGCAGCTCTACCTACAGGAGACGCTGACGTTCCTGTGCTACACGGCCGAGGCCGCGGTGGCGCTGGGCGCGTAGGGGTCCCGCGCCAGCGGCGGTCGCCTTAGCCGCCGCTGCCTCCGGAGCCCTGACCACCCTGGTTGCCCGTCGCGCCCCCGGTACCGGTACTGCCTCCGGTACCGGCTCCGGCCGCACCGCCCTGACCGCCGGTACCACCGGTGCCACCACCGCCGCCGATACCGGCCGCACCGCCGCTGCCGTCGTGGCTCTCGCCGTCGCCACGGCCACCGCCGTTGCCACCGGTACCACCGGTACCACCCGTGCCACCGGTACCACCCGTGCCGCCATCACCAGCCTGCCCAGCGACCCCGCTACCGCCAGCCGCACCGGCAGCACCACCTTGGCCACCGGTACCACCGACGCCACCCGTGCCGCCGGTGCCACCGGTGCCACCTTGACCACCGTCGCCGCCCCACCCGGTCCCGCCGGTCCAGTTCTCGTTCCCGAAACCGCCGGTGCCACCGGTGCCGCCGGAGCCGCCCGCGGCACCTGTGCCACCGGTGCCGCCCTGACCACCGGTACCGCCGTTGCCACCGGCGCCCGATATCGCGCCACCGGCGCCACCGGCGCCACCTGCGCCGCCGGTGCCACCGCCGTTTCCGCTGACACCAACACCGCCTGTGCCGCCGGTGCCGCCGTCCCCGGCATAGCAATTCGCGTTGACGACACCGCAGTAGGCTTCGCCGCCGGTGCCGCCATTGCCACCCTTGGCACCTACACCACCGGTGCCCCCTTGACCGCCGGCGCCGCCGTAGGAAGTACCGGAGCCGACACCGGCGTAGCCGCCGGAGCCGCCATTGCCACCGGCCTGCTGCAACCCGCCGTTGTTGGCGTTGTTGCCGTCGGTTCCGGGACTGCCGGGCCCACCGGTCTTCGTACCCGTCGCGGTGGTGCTTCCTGAGCTGCTGCCGGTACTGCCGTTGCCCGCGGCCGGGCTCGATCCACCGGTGCCCGGGTTGACCCCGCCGCTGCCGGTGCCGCCCTTGCCGCCATCGCCGCCGTTTCCGCCGTTGCCGATGTTGCCGCCGTCGCCACCCTTGCCGCCGACCCCACCGGTGCCGTTGATCGTGGTGGCATTGCCGCCGTCGCCGCCGTCGCCGCCATTGCCGGCCGCGCCGGAGTGCATCGCTCCGGTGCTACCGTCGGCGCCCTGCGTCAGGCCGGCACCGCCTTGGCCGCCGGCACCGCCCAGGCCGGCGTCGCCGCCGTGGCCGCCGTCGCCGCCCTTGCCGCCAGCGGTGATGGCATTGGAGCCGTCGCCGCCGTCGCCGGGCGTACCGCCCGTGCCACCGTTACCGCCGG
Organism: Mycobacterium sp. P7213; assembly: GCF_900604305.1. Lineage (NCBI taxonomy): Bacteria > Bacillati > Actinomycetota > Actinomycetes > Mycobacteriales > Mycobacteriaceae > Mycobacterium > Mycobacterium sp. P7213. The sequence continues at coordinate 5,021 of NZ_UWOA01000076.1, read as the reverse complement.
CCCCGCCAACACCCTGATCGCCCGCGGTGCCGTGCGCGGCAGTGCCCCCGACGCCACCGACGCCGCCGGCGCCGCCGACTCCACCGCCGCCGCCGTTACCGCCGGCCTGTCCGTTCACCCCGTCGCCGGTGGCGTCCGCGCCGGCCATTCCGGATCCACCGCGGCCGCCGATCCCGCCCGTTCCACCTGCGCCACCGGAACCGCCGTTGCCGGCGATCGAGCCGCCCAGACCGCCCGTGCCGCCCGCGCCGCCGGCACCACCGGTCAGACCCGTGGTACCCGAACCGCCGGCCGTGGTCGCATCGGTACCCGCCGCGCCGGCCGCGCCGTTGCCACCGTTACCGCCGGCCCCGCCGTTGCCGTGGTCGCCGCCGTTACCGCCGTTGCCACCGTTGCCACCGGCCGCACCCGCGGTCGTCGACGTGTAGCCGTCACCGCCCTTACCGCCGCTGCCGAACACACCGCCGGGTGTGTCACCGTCGCCGCCGTGCGCCCCGCTGTTGGCTCCGGCACCACCCGCGGCACCACCGGCAGCACCGCTACCGGCCGTACCAACGTTGCCGCCGGAACCGCCGTTGCCGCCGTCGAGGTGGGCAGCGGTACCGTCCGCGCCGGCACCACCGTTGCCGCCGGCACCGGCATCTCCACCAGCACCACCGGCCCCGCCCGAAGCGTTGGCGCCCGCGGTGAACCCGGCGGCCTGGGCTGCGCCACCGGCCCCGCCGGCGCCGCCGAGCCCACCGGAGGCACCGTTGCCACCGGATCCACCGTTGCCGCCGGTGCCGTCTCCGCTGTTGTCGAACGAACCGGCGTCCCCGTCGATCCCGGCACCGCCGTTGCCGCCCTGACCGCCGGCACCACCCTTGCCGCCGGCACCACCGTTACCGGCGAGGACGCCACCCAAGCCACCCTGGCCGCCGGCGCCACCAACGCCGCCGGAGGTGCCGTTGGTACCCGAGACACCCACGGTGGTGCCGTTGGTACCGGCCGCACCATTGCCGCCGTCACCGCCGGCGCCGCCGTTGCCGTGGTCGCCGCCGTTGCCGCCTGCTCCGCCGGCCCCGGCGGTCTCGGCCGTGCTGGTCGGGCTGTAGCCGTCGCCACCCCGGCCACCGTTACCACCGCTGGTCACCGAGCTGCCCTGACCACCGTCCGTGCCGACAGTGCCACCGGTGCCACCGATGCCGGCCGCGCCACCATTACCGCCCGCACCGGCGAGGCCGACGTCACCACCGTTGCCACCGGCTCCACCGTCGGTAACGGCTGCAGTACCGGCCGCGCCGTCACCACCGTTGCCCGCCGCGCCGGCGTTGCCGCCGGCACCACCGGCACCACCATTGCCGTTGCCGCCGTTGGCGCCGCCGCCCAGGCTGAGACCGCCTGCACCGCCCTGCCCACCGTTACCGCCCTGACCACCGGCCCCACCGTCGCCACCGTCTTGGCCGATCCCGGAGTTGGCGGTGATCACACCGTCCGCACCGGTCCACCCGGCACCACCGGCGGCGCCCGCGCCGCCCCGGCCGCCGGTCCCACCGGCACCACCGTTGGCTCCGGTGCCACCGGCACCGCCAATACCGCCTTGGCCACCGCTGCCGCCGAGGCCACCCGCACCGGAATTGACACCGTCAACACCCGCGGCACCCTGATAGCCGGCACCGCCATCGCCACCAGCGCCACCAGCGCCACCATTGCCGTCGACGGCGCGGATCAACCCATCGACCTGGAGACCACCGAGACCGCCGTTGCCGCCCTTGCCGCCGGTACCACCACCGGTGCCATCGACATTGCCGGCGCTGCCAGCATTGCCGGCCGCGCCGGCGGCGCCGCTACCGCCGTTGCCGCCGACACCGGCCGCACCCGCAGCAGCCCGGCTGATCCCATCAACCTGGAGACCACCCACACCGGCGTTACCACCGACACCACCGTTGCCGCCATTGGCACCGGCGATCGCACCCGCATCGGAAGCTGCGTCGTAGCCGATGCCACCAGCACCGCCATTGCCACCACGGCCAGCCTGGCCGTTGGCACCGTCAGCGGCACGCTGGCCGTTACCGGAATCGCCACCCAGACCACCCCGGCCGGCGTCACCGCCGTTACCGCCATTGCCGCCGACCCCACCGGTCGTCGAGCCCGCAGTCCCCGCCGTGCCCACAGCACCATCAGAGCCGGCGGTGCCCGAACCACCAGCACCACCCACACCACCAGCGCCGTGGTTGCCGGCTACCGCACCACTGCCCCCGACACCGCCAGCACCACCATTGCCGCCAGCGCCACCGGAGACCCCAGCCCCCGCCAAGATGTCCTGAGTCGGGTCATAACCAGCACCACCGACACCACCAACACCACCAACACCACCGTTACCGGTCGTGGCACGGGTCGACCCATCAGCGGCATACCCACCGAGGCCACCGTTGCCACCCTTGCCGCCGGTACCACCACCGGAGCCATCGATAGACCCGGCGCTGCCCGCAGTGCCGGCCGCACCGGTGCCACCGCCACCACCGTTGCCGCCGACACCAGCCGCACCCGCAGCAGCCCGGTTGATCCCATCAACCTGCAGACCACCCACACCGGCGTTACCGCCGACGCCACCGTTGCCACCATCGGCACCGGCAACCGCATTCGGGTCAGTAGCCGCGTCATAACCGATGCCACCAGCACCGCCATTACCGCCACGACCAGCCTGACCGTTGGCACCGTCGTCAGCACGCTGACCGTTACCGGAATCGCCACCCAGACCACCCCGGCCAGCATTACCGCCGACACCGCCATTGCCGCCGACCCCACCAGTCGTCGAGCCCGCAGTGCCCGCCGTGCCCACAGCACCATCAGCACCGGCAGTGCCCGAACCACCAGCACCACCCACGCCGCCGAAGCCGTGGTTACCGGCTACCGCACCACTGCCCCCGACACCGCCAGCACCACCATTGCCGCCAGCGCCACCGGAGACCCCRGCCCCCGCCAAGATGTCCTGAGTCGGGTCATAACCAGCACCACCATCACCACCGACACCACCATTGCCACCGTTACCGGTCGTGGCACGGGTCGACCCATCGGCCTCATACCCGCCGAGGCCGCCGTTGCCGCCGGCGCCACCGGTGCCGCCGTTGCCGCCGTCGACATCGCTGAAATCGCCTACGGCACCTGCCTGGCCGGTGGCACCACCGCCACCGTTGCCACCTACACCGGCCAAACCCGCCAGAGCCCGGTTGATCCCATCGACCTCAAGACCACCCAGACCGGCGTTACCACCGACGCCACCGTTGCCGCCACTGGCACCGGCGGCCGCACCCGCATCGGAGGCCGCGTCATAGCCGATGCCACCAGCACCGCCATTACCGCCACGACCAGCATGACCATTGTCACCATTCGCGGCAGTTTGACCACCACCGGAATCGCCGCCCAGACCACCCCGGCCAGCATTACCACCGACGCCACCATTGCCACCGGCGCCACCGGTCGTCGACCCAGCAGTCCCCGCAGAACCGGTGTTGCCATCAATGCCGGCAGTACCCGAACCACCAGCACCACCCACGCCACCAGCGCCGTGGTTGCCCGCTACCGCACCACTACCGCCGACACCGCCAGCACCACCATTGCCGCCGGCGCCACCGGAGACCCCAGCCCCCGCCAAGATGTCCTGGGTCGGGTCATAACCAGCACCGCCATCACCACCAGCGCCACCATTGCCACCGTTACCGGTGGTGCCGTCGGACGCTCGCTGACCGTTGCCACTGTCCCCGCCCAGCCCGGCCTTGCCGCCGTCGCCGCCGTTGCCACCGGCACCGCCGACCGCACCGGTCGGGTCTGACGCTTCACCAGCGGCACCGTCGATACCGGCACCACCGGTTCCGCCGGCACCGCCGTTGCCGCCGACACCGCCGGCTCCGTGCGCACCGGCTACCGTCCCGCTGCCCCCGACACCACCGGCACCACCATTTCCGCCAGCACCGCCGTCGTCACCTCGACTGCCGTTGAGGCCGTCGGCGCCCCGATATCCATCACCACCGGCGCCACCTTGTCCGCCGGCACCGCCGTTGCCCTGCGCGGCGTAGGTGCTGCCGTCGCCGTTCAAGCCGCCGGCACCGCCGTCGCCGCCCTTGCCGCCGATGGAACCGGTGCCGCCGGCAGTGCTGGCCGCGGTGCCGTTGGCACCGTCCGCACCGGCTGCGCCGGCGCCACCGTTGCCGCCCAGGCCGCCGTGGCCGTAGGCGCCGGCGTCCCCGCCGGCACCGCCGGCCCCGCCGTCGGTGCCCGGCGCCGCACTCGGATCTGCGGCGGCGTTGTAGCCGTTACCACCGGCGCCACCGTTACCTTGCAGGTCGGTATTCCCGCCGCCGGCTTGACCGGCAACGCCCGCGGTCGAACCCTGACCGGCCGCACCGCCGGCCCCGCCCGCCGCGGTGACGGCACCGCCTTGACCACCCCGACCACCGACGGCGTGGGCGGCAGTACCGTCTGCGCCGCGACCGCCATCGCCGGCCAGCCCGGCACGACCGCCGTCACCTCCGTTGCCACCAGCGCCCTGGTGTCCGGCCACACCGTTCGGGCCGGCGGTACCCGCCGCGCCGCCATTGCCGCCAGCCCCGCCGATCCCACCGCCACCGCCGGAACCTCCGGTGCCACCGACACCGCTACCGCCGTCGGCGAACGAACCGAGCGCCCCAGCTGCGCCGTCCCCGCCATGGCCGCCACGCCCACCGGCGCCACCGGCGCCACCGTTACCGCCGTCGCCCGATCGGGTGCCACCGGCGCCACCGGCACCACCGTTGCCGCCGTTACCGCCGGCCAGGCCGTTTTGGCCGTCACCACCGTTGTAGCTGCCACTGTCGCCGGTGGCGCCAATCGTCCCGGCCAGGCCGGAACCGCCGTTGCCACCGTCGCCGCCGTTGCCGTTCGCGCCGGCGTCACCGCCCCGGCCGCCGTTGCCACTGGAATCGATGCCCGCGCCACCGGCGACTGTGGCAGCTGCAACGGTGGTGACGGCCAAAACGGCCTGGCCGGCGGTTACGGCGGCAACG
>NZ_UWOA01000094.1:0-4871 GCF_900604305.1 Mycobacterium sp. P7213 | reverse complement strand
TAGTTGTACATAATCTGTGACATCAGTCTGCTCCTTTTCCCTGGTCCGCCCGCTAAACCCCGGTGTAACCAGAAGCCGCAGCAGCGTCAGCCGCCACATACGTCGAACCGGCATCCGCCAGATTCACCTGCGCCATATCCAGCAACGCATTCACCCGCGCCGCCATCGCCACAAACCGGGCATGCGACCCCTGAAACGCCGCAGCCGCCTCACCCACATGAAACGCCTGCGCCGACATAGCCGTCTGCTCCGCCTGCGCCATCGTCGACCGCATCAACGCCGCCTTGGCACCAAACGCCGACTCCGACGCCACCAACTGCGGAATATGCGCATCCAACAAACTCATCCCCGCACTCCTCTCAACTATCGATTAGTCGCGGCCAACGCCGTCCGGGTTCCATGGCGGCCACGACCGCCCGTTGCTCGCGTCGTTGAGAGCGGCTACCGCACTGCCGGGCCCGAACGCCGGCGGAGTCGGTCCGGTCAATAACTGAGGGGCAATATTACGGCATTTACCTCGTTATACGAACCTTTAATTGGGTCAACAGCCGCGAACGCGGATTGACTTCTACTCGGCCGACGGGGGCGCGACCTGGGGTTCCCAGGAGGTGGGCAGCATCGGGAGCGTGGGGCCTCCGCCGTACTCATCTCCGGTCAGGTCTGCAAGACCGCCAGCCCGAGCCAACCCGATCTTCCCGAACGTTCCGGTGAAGCCCGCTGCACTGGACCGGGCTTGAGGGAGATCCGGATCATCTTCCTCAAGGTATTCGTAGCGATAGCCGGGGTCGATCAACCTGCCGCGCCGCCGGCTGCCGTGCCGCGCCGTGCCGGCCACCGGGTCGGCAACGGCCGCAACGGCCGCAACACCAGCGGCGGGCCGGGCCGATTTCACGGCCGCACTGCTGGCGGCGCTCTGAGATGAGGGAAGCCAGCCGACCAGGTAGCTGTGGAATGTGCCCTCGGCGCCGATCAATGGCGGCGCCGGCGGTGGTGGTGGTCCGGTGCCTGCTGGGGCAGCGGGCGCGGGCAACGTCGCGGCCGGGGCAGGAGGCGCTGCCGAAGCCGGCACCGTGGCGGGGTTCGGCGCTGGGGCCGGTGCCCCGCCGGGGATGACCGGCGCCACCACAGCGGGTGCCGGCGCAACCGGCGCCGGTACCGCCGGCGCGGGGATACCGGCCAGCCCTGCCAACCCGGCCAGGCCGGCCGGCGGCACCACCGCCCCCAAGCTTCCGATCGCCAGATTCAGCCCGACGCCCGCGAGCAGCGGTGACAGTTGCAGCAGGAATCGCAGGCTGCGCAGTGTCCAGTTGACGGCACGGTAGGTCTGCCAAGCGACGAAGTAGCTCGTCAGCTGCCACCACTGGGCGGGAGTCAACACGCCTTGAAAGTTCTGCTGCAGCCAGGCCAGCGCCTTCTCGTTGCCGTTGACGAAATTGGAAAGGTTCTGCAGGAATTGGGCCGGGCTCCAGTTGGGCTGACCTTGTCCGGGGACCTGCTGACCGTCGGAGCCGAAGAGCATCTGCCAGATCTCGGCCGGCGTTGGCAGGTCGAAGGATCCGCCGCCTCCAGCGCTGTTACCGCCGTTGCCTACCCCGCCACCACCGCCGCCGCCGGTTCCGTCTCCGGCCGCGGCGACACCGGCTTGTGTGCTGCCGCTGGTATGACCCAAGCTGCGCGCAGTGTCGGTGGTGGCCTGGTAGGCACTCATGACGGTGGCCGCCTGAGTCCACATCCGGGCGTAATCGGCCTCGTTGACCGCGATCGGCACGGTGTTGATCCCGAAGAAATTGGTCGCCACCAGCACCGCGTGGGTGGCGTGGTTGGCGGCCAACTCGCCGAGAGTTGGCATGGCCGCCAGGGCGCTGCTGTACGCCGACGCGACCACCTGATGCTGGGCGGCGGTCCGGGCGCTGAGCGTTCCGGCGAGCTGCAACCAGGCCAGGTAGGGCAGATGCGCTGCCGTATACGCCTCGGCGGTCGGACCGGCCCAGACCTGTTGGGAATCGCCGAGAACCGCGGTGAGATTGCTTGCAGCACTGAGGTATTCACTGCTCAATTTCGCCCAGGCCTCCGACGCGGCGAGCAGCGGCCCCGGCCCCGGCCCGGTGCTCAGCATTGACGAATGCACCTCGGGCGGGGCCGCCATCCAGGTGGCGGGGGCCGACATCACCGCACCGCTATTGCCCAAACACCGACGCCGCCATGGTGTCTGCGACCTGGTAGTTGACCCCGGCTTGAGCGACCCCCACACCGGCCCGGCCCAACACTTCGGTACCGCGCGCTGCGACCGCCTCGTGCTGGCTGCCCTGCACGCTGAGTTCCGCCGCGGCCTGTAGCGACACCGGGTCGATCGCCGGCGGCACCACCACGCTGATCAACGGAGCCGCGGCCGCGTGTGCCGCCGCCAGCGTCGCGGCGATCGCCTCGACCGCCGCGCTTGTCGCAGCCAAGCCTTCGGGCACAACCTGCAAGACCATGGCGGAACCCCCTTCCGGCCAATACGCCGCCAACCCTACCTGCGGATCAATGAAGTTGATGTAGTCACGATATGCCTAGTAAGGCCCTCGATGGTCCCGTAACTGCGGATACAGCTCAGTGCTTTTTGACCACCGATCGCGGTGCGGTCCGCCAACGCCGGCGGCCGTCGGAGCACTGCAGGGGTGGGTCCAGAAGCAGCACGGCACGCCCCTCCAGCAGCACGGGTCGCACCCAGTCCCCCAACTCGATCAGTTCTCCCGAGGCCGGCCGGTTTCCACTGCCGTCACGGGCGTCGTCGATAGGCACGCTGGCCAGAAGCTCGTCGACAGTCGCCTCCATAGGCAGGTTCCCGAGTCCGGGCAACGTGATGAACAGGCCGTCGTTGCCGGACAGTTGTAGGCCGACCGCCGCCAACGCACCCAAGACCCCGTCGTGGGTGCCGCCGTGCCCGGACACGTGCACGCCGAGTTCATCGCCGAGGCGAAGGGCCTGCGCGCGCCGCAGCACTTCGCGCTTGGCCCGTTGGCCGAACTCCACCAGCGGGCGGATGTCGGCCAAATCCGCCGGAATCGCCACCGCCAGACCGGGGTCCGCGGCCGGCGGGCATACCCTTTCCAGGAAGCCCGCGACAAAGCCGATGATCTCATCGCGCACGGCGTGCGGGTCGGCGCCGGGGCTGCGCCAGGCCAGGCAGGCGCTGGAGTTATGCGAGGTGTAGGGGACCCGATCGTCGACCAGGAGTTGGTGTCGGGTGGCACCGGCCTCGCTGCCCAGTCCGGCAGCGGCCATGTCCCGCAACAGCGCTCGGGCACGTCGCCCGGTACCGGGACTGAACTGGTCATCGGTGTCATCGATGCCGATCAGCAGGTCGACGCCGGCAAAAACCGTCACGGGTTGACGACCACCGCACTGACATCACGAACCCACCGGTCGCGATCGAGGTCCACCCCCGCCAGCTTGACCGTGTCGCGTTTGGTGAAACTCAACACGACCTGGTCGGTGAGTTCTGCGGCGGTCAGCGTCTGCGCCGGGTCGCGTCCTTCGAACCGAACGCTGTGGACCGCAGTGGCTCCGGCAGCGTTCAGAACCGCGCGCACCGCAGGGCCTCGCTGAACGGGGCTTCCGTGAGACTGCGGCGTGCTTATCTCGGTCTGCGGCAGGCCACCCAGTCGTGCCAGATCGAACTCATCCAGTGTTCGGCCGTCCTGCCGCACGACAAGGTGATACCCCGTCGCCGAGTCTGTAGCGGTCTCCGAACCGCAACCTGCCACTCCGGCGCCAATGACAAGCGCCGCCAAACCCAGTCCGAACAGGCACCCAGTAGATGACCGCATGTGCATGACCGTAAGCACGCTTGGATACGTATTCAAGCTCCGCATCATCGCTCACACCCTCAGATGAGGTTGTGCGGTCCGGCCGTCGGGCCTACGTTGAGGCGATGACCGTGATGCCATGGGCCGCGCGGAGACCGACCGGCCTGGTCTTGGCCCGCGACGTCGTCTTCCCGGTTGCCGCCGCCGCGGTGATCACGCTGTCCTCCGAGATGCGGATGCCGCTGGGATTGCCCGGGCATCGCGGCCTGGTGTGGCTGACCCTGCTGGTGGCCGTGGCCCTGACTGCACGAAGGCCGTCGACGGTGCTCGCGGTGGGCGCAGCGTCCACGGCAGCCACGGTGCTGCTGCAGTCTGGCCCGGGCCCGGGGGCCGGGGTTCGGTACCTGGGCGCCGCGGCGTTGCTGTGCCTACTGACCACCAACCCGGCCGTGCGTGGCCGCCGGTGGCTGGTGGCGCTGGCCGCCGCTCCCATACACCTTGTCGCGCTTGCCGTTCCGATTACGACCGGCCTTATCGGCGGCCATCACGCGGCCATGATGGGCATCGGCGACAAGGCGCTGTTCCACCTCGGGTTCGGCCTGGTGGCCGGAATCCTCGGCTGGGCTATCGCCGCCGCGATCGACTGGGCAGTCCCGCAGACGTCCCGCGGCGTCTAGCCGGAGTTACAACCGGTGCCGCTGCCCGGACCGCCCGGACCGCCGCCACCGGGGTTGGGAACGCATCCGCCAGTGCCGCCGCCATTACTGCCGGGGGTGTTGCCGGTGGTGCCGGTTTCGCCGTTGCTCCCGCTGATGCTGCCCGCGCCGCCCTGGCCGCCAACGCCACCCTGGCCGCCGGGGCTGCCGGGACCTCTGACCCCGGCGTAGCCGCCGTTGCCGATGTTTCCGCCGTCGCCTCCTCGGCCTCCGTTGCCGCCGGAAGAGCCTGACGTCGTCGCGCTAAAGCCGTCGCCTCCTCGGCCTCCGTTGCCGCCGCTAGCTGGGCTGTAGCCTCCCTGGCCGTCCGTGCCACGGGTCGCGCCATTGCCTGCACCGCTGCCACCGACGCCCCACCGACGCC
>NZ_UWOA01000059.1:0-25228 GCF_900604305.1 Mycobacterium sp. P7213 | reverse complement strand
CGGCATGTGCAACCCCCACGACGAAACCCCCTGTACCGGCGGCACCCCCTCCCAAACCCAGATCGACACCGACACCCGCAGTGCCGCGCAACGCAACCACGACGCCCTGACCGCCATGGGCCGCGCCCTCCTGGCCTCCGGGGAACTGGGACAGCACAACGGCTTACCGGCCACCATCATCGTCTCGGTCACCCTGGCCGACCTGGAAAACGGCACCGGCAAAGCCCACACCGGCGGGGGCACCTGGCTACCCATCCGTGACGTGGTGTCGATGGCTTCTCACGCCCACCACTATCTACGCATCTACCAAGGCGCCCAAGAACTCGCCCTGTTCCACACCAAACGCCTCGCCAACCCCGCCCAACGCATCGTGCTCTACGCCAAAGAACGCGGATGCTCGCACCCCAACTGCCCCATATCCGGCTACCACTGCGAAGTGCATCACGACAACGACTACGCCAAAACCAGACGCACCGGCATCACCGACCTCACCCTGCGCTGCGGCCCCCACCACCAACTCATCACCACCGGCGGCTGGAAAACCCGCAAACGCCACGACGGCACCACCCAAACCCTGCCCCCACCGCATCTAGACCACGGTCAACCCCGCACCAACCACTACCACCACCCAGAAAAACTGTTGAGCGACAAGGACTCCAGCGGCGAGGATGACGACGAGGACTAGATGCCCGTGGCGACTGGGCTAATCCAGGTAGCCGTTGTCGCGGTACCACTCGTAGCCAGCACGCAGCGCGGTCGCGAATGGCGTGAACGGCACGCCCAACTCCAAGCGTGATTTACTGGCGTCGGCGAAGATCTCCGCCGTCGACAGCCGCATCTGGCGAGCGTCGATCGGCAGCCGCGGTCCCACGACGGCACGCGCGACGCTGACCCCTGCTGCGGCCACCGGAATGAACCAGCGCGGCAACATGACCGAGGGTGGGCGCCGACCGAAGAGTCCGTTGGCGACTGCGAATGCCTCACGGAGCAACAGGTTTTCACCGCCCAGGATGTAGCGCTCCCCGATCCGGCCCCGTTCGGCGGCGGCGATATGTCCCGCCACCACGTCATCGACCGAGACGAAGTTGGTGCCGCCGGGAGCAGCGAACCACAACCGGCCGTGTTTCGCTTCGACCAGCATCGCGCTGGCGATGCGGTTGACGTCACGGGGGCCGATGACCGCCGACGGGTTGACGATCACCACCGGCAGGCCGGCCGCGGCGGCCTTGCGCAGCTCAGCCTCGGCCAGGTGCTTGCTGTGCGCGTAGGGGAACTGCCTCGGGCGGATGTTGAATTCGTCGGTCTCGACCAGCTTATGACCGCGCTCCGGAACACCCAGGGCGGCAAGAGAACTGGTATAGACGAAACGCTGGATCCCGGCACGCTGTGCGGCGGCGGCCATGTCGCGAGTGCCGTCGACGTTGGTACGGTAGAGCCTGGTCTGCGTCCGGTAACGCCAGTAGTCCGAGATCGCCGCGGTGTGAAACACCCAGTCGCAGTCGGCCATCGCCTCGGTGAGTGCGTCCACACCATCGTTGACGTCGCCGATGCGAGTTTCGCAGTCCATACCCTCCAGCGCGGCCATCGGCGAGGTCGCGCGGCGCAGCACCCGCACCTGCATGCCACGCTTCAGCAGCGCGGCGACCAGGTTCGAGCCGACGAATCCGGTTCCCCCGGTGACGAATGCGCGCATGCCGATCAGAACCGGTAGGTGGTGCAGCCGACCTCGACGCCCGAGCCGACCGCCATGATCAACGCGACGTCGCCCGGCTTGACCAGGCCGCGCCGGCGAGCGTCGGCGATCTGGTAGGGCAACGTCGAGGTGAACGGGTCACTGGTCTGGCCCTGCGCTTCGAGGTCGACGAACCGCGACCGTTCCACATCGATGTGCGCGGCCAGCTCATCGAGGGCCGCACCGGGCAGGTACGGGCCGAACACCAGCGCGATGTCCTGGGGCGCCAGACCCTCCAGCGTCAGCAACTCCTTGACCGACGAGGGCAGGCAGCTGACGTAGATCGCGGCCAGGTTCGGGTCGCGGTCGATCCGCAGCCACATCCGGCCGTCGCGCTCCTGGGTGTAGGTAGCCAGTGCGCCCCGATACTCCGGGTGGTGGCCGAAGACGAACCGGCCGAAGCCTTCTGGTCCGTGGCTGGGGCTCAGCATGAGTGCCGACCCCGTCTCGGCGATACCGTTGCGCGGGTACCCGCTCTCCGCCGTGTTGTTCTCCACTTCGGAGGCCAGCACCATGGCATGTCCGGTCCGCCCGGCACCGATCATGCCGGCCGCCACATGGCAGCCGTTGAGGAAACCGACCGCGCCGTTGAGGACGTCGAACGCGAAGGTCTTGGGGGCGTCCGCGGACTCCGGCTCGGCGTTGATTCCGACCTCCCCGGCGACCAGGGTCGCGACGGCCGGCTCGGACAGGAAGTCGTCGCGGTAGATGCCGGCGTGGATCACCAGGCCGACGTCGGTGCGGTCGACACCGCTGTCGGCCAGGCAGGCGGTAGCGGCGTCGACGGCGAACTGGATCGAGCTGGGCGGCGTCTGCCCCTCTGGAGCGATGCCGATGCCCTCGATGCGCACGCGCGGCGTCGCCGGGAGTTCCCGGCGACCGCCGCCGGAGCGGCCGCCGCGCGTGCCGCTGCCGGAGCGGGCGTTGCCGGCCCGCCGCATCCGGTCGGGCAGGTCGTCGAATGTGTAGAGGCCGGTTCCGATGGTCTGCCCGGAGCCGGTGATGGACAGTACGACGTTGTCACCGGAGTTGATACGCCCAGCGTTGATGTAGTCATACAGCGCAACAAAATGCGTCGTGGTAGCGGTGTTCCCGCGCTCTGCGAGGTTGCAGATGGTGTTGGCCCGGCTTGCGGCCCCGGCACCGAAGACCCGGTTGATGGTCAGGATGGCGTCGTTGATCGACGCCTCGGAGGTCTGATGCATGAGCAACTGATCAGCCGTCTCGGGACGCCAGCCGTGCCGCTGCATGACCGCCGCCACATACGGCACCGAGTGCTTTACCGCGATCGCGGTCTGGGTGACCGAGTCGGTGACCATGATGGCGCCGCCGTGCGGACCTTCGGTGGCCTTGGCGATGCACAGCTTGGCGAATTCGCTGAACGTGGCCAGATCCAGATCGTGGAAACCGACCCGGTCGTTGGGCCCGAGTTCGAGCACCGCGGCCGCGCCGGCGTCGCCGACGGTCAGGCAGGCCAGCCGCGGGTCCATCGCACTTTCGATCTCCTGCTGCGCGGTTTCGGTGATGTGGCTGATGTATTCGCCACTGACCACCAACGCGTTGCGCACCAGGCCGGTTTTGAGGAAGTCCTGGGCCACGCTCACGCCGGTGAACATGCCCGCGCAGGCATTGTTGATGTCGAAGCAGACGGCGTTGGTCAGCCCCAGCTGGTCACGGAACTGCGACGCGGTGCTCGGCTCGAAGGTGAACATGTGCTCCGGGCCGTCGCAGCGCGAGATGTTGCACGCGATCACCAGGTCGATCTCTTCGGGGGCGTAGCTCGACCGCGACAAACAGTCGGCGATCGCCTTGCGGCCCAAGTCGATCGAGAACTCGTCTTGGCCGGCCATCCGCCGGTTCTTGATGCCGGTGAGTCGCTCCAGCGGGATCTTCACCTCGTTGACGCAGTCGGCCAGGACCTGTTCGGTGGAGACCGCCCGCGGCGGCAGGTACACGCCGAGGCTCTCGATCACGACGTTGCGCGCCGGACCGTTCTGCACGGGTTTGATCGCCGGTGCCGCGGCCGGCTTGGGCGCTGCAGCAGGCTGGGGCGCGACCACCACGGGTTCGGGCTGTGGCGCGGGCGGCCCGCCTGCCTGCTCGGCCTCGGCCCCGCCGATCGGGCCGAACTCGGCGGCCAGCTCAGCGATGGTGCCGTAGACGAACAGGGACTCCGGCCGCAGTTCCAGGCCGAGCTCCCCCACGCGCACTGCGACTTCGAGCGCCTGGGTGGAGGCGCCGCCAAGAGCGAAGAAGTCATCGGTCACGCCGACTCGCTCCACATCGAGCACCTCGCGCCAGATCTGGGCCAGTGCCTCTTCGGTGGCGTCGCGGGGCGCGACGAACACCGTAGGCGCGGCGTCCAGGTCCTTGTCGAGGGCCAGCAGCGCCCGGCGATCCACCTTGCCGCTGGCCGACAACGGCAGCAGATCGCCTGCGCGAAACACCGCCGGAACCATCGCCGCCGGCACCAGGTCCAGCAGGAAGCGGCGCAACTCGGCCGTGCCCGGAGCCGCGGCGACCGGCACGATATGGGCGATCAGCTGGGTGTGGCCGGAGGCGTCTTTGCGTGCCACGACGGCGTTCTCGGCGATACCGGGGTGTTTGGCCAGCGCGGCCTCCACCTCACCGAGTTCGATCCGGAAGCCGTTGATCTTCACCTGGTCGTCGCGACGGCCCAGATACTCGATGGTGCCGTCTGGGCGGTAGCGGGCCAGATCGCCGGTGCGGTAGAGCAAGGCACCCGGCGCAGAGCTGAACGGGTCTTCCACGAATGCGGCCGCGGTGGCCTCGGGCCGGTTCAGGTAGCCACGGCCGACACCCACGCCGCCGATGTGCAGTTCGCCGGGTACTCCGATCGGAACCGGGTTGCCCACCGCGTCCAGCAAGTGGATCGCGATATTGGCGATCGGCCGGCCGATCGGGATGATCGGATCGGTTTCCCCACGCACACAATGGAAATGGGTGACGTCGATGGCGGCTTCGGTCGGGCCGTACAGGTTGTACAGCTCGGCGGGCAGCGTGGCGAAGAAGCTGTCGCGCAGGTCCGCGGTGAGCGCTTCGCCGCTGCAGAACACCTTGCGCAGGCCGGTACAGGAGGCCGCCTGGGGTCCCGCGAGGAACCGGCGCAGCATCGACGGAACGAAATGCATTGTGGTGACGTGCTGTTCCACGATGGTGCGCGCCAGGTACGCGGCGTCCTTGTGGCCCTCGGGTTTGGCGATCACCACCCGGGCGCCGACTGTCAACGGCCAGAAGATCTCCCAGACGAACGGGTCGAAGTTGATCGGGGTCTTGTGCAGCACCCGGTCTTCGGCGGTCAGCTGGTAGGCGTCCTGCATCCACAGCAGCCGGTTGCGAATGCCGGCGTGGCTGTTCAGCGCGCCCTTGGGCGCCCCGGTGGAACCCGAGGTGTACATCAGGTAGGCCAGGTCTGCGGACGTCGTGCCCGTCTCGGGAGCCGACATTTCCTCGGCGGGCGCCGTAGACGGCTGATCCAGGCACAGCCGGGCACCGGTGAAACCCGTTGGCACATGCGGCAAATGCTCACGGTGCGTGACGCATACCGGGGCATCGGGGACGTCGGCGAGCATCGCTTCCATCCGGCCGGTGGGCTGCGCGGGGTCCAGCGGCAGGAATACCCCACCGGCCTTGAGCACGCCGAGCAGCGCGATCACCAGGTCCTCGGAGCGCTCGAGCAGCACCGGAACCACAGCGGGACCCGGGCCGGCGCCAACACCGAACTGGCGCAACCGGTGTGCCAGCCCGTTGGCCCGCCGGTCCAGTTCGCCATAGCTGATATCGCGGCCGTCGTAGCTGACCGCGACGGCCTCCGGGGTGCGCGCGGCGCTTGCGGCGACCATCTCGTGCAGGGTGGCCGGAGCGGACGAGTAGTCGACCGCGGTGTCGTTCCAGGCTGCCAGCGCGGCGCGCTCGGCGTCGGTGAGCAACCTCAGCTGCGAGACCGGGAGCTGCGCCGCCCCGGGCTGGGCCAGCTCGGTCAGCAGCAGCGTGAAGTGCTGCGCTAGGGCCTGCATGGTCGCGGCGTCGAACAGGTCGGTGTTGTACTGCAGGGCAAGCTGAAGTTCCCGAGCGTCGTCGGGGCCCTGCTCGCCGACCTGCATGGTGATGTCGAAGGGTGAGCCGCCCTGGCCGATGTAGAGGGTTTCCAGATGCAGGACGCCGTCCCCACCCGACACGTTGTCTTCGAACAGCCGGACCTGCTGCCAGGCGAACGACACCTGGAACAGCGGGGTGCGCCCGGCGTCACGCACCGGCCGCAGCCGCTCGACGAGCAGCGGCAGCGGGTACTCCTGGTGGCCGATCGCGCCCAGCACGGTGTCTTTGACCTGCCCCAGCAACGCAGCAAAGCTCGGGTCGTCACTGACGTCGACACGCAGCGGCAGCGGGTTGGTGACGTAGCCGACCATGCCCATCAGCCCGGCCCGGTCGCGGCAGGCGAACGGCGAACCGATGATGAGGTCGTCCTGCCCGCTGTAGCGGTGCAAAAGCACCGCATAGGCCGCCAGCAGGGTCATGTAAGGCGTCGCTCCGACGGTCCGCGCCACCTGCTTGAGCCCGGCGGTGACCTGGGCGTCGACGCTGAACCGGTGCAGCGCACCGTCGTAGGTCTGGATCGCGGGCCGCGGGCGATCGGTGGGCAGGGCCAGGGTCGGCAGTTCGCCGCCCAGCGTCTCATGCCAGTACTCCCAAAGCCGCTCGCCCTCGGGCCCGGCCAGCATCCGGGACTGCTGAGCGGCGTAGTCGACGTAGCGGTCTGCGGTCTCTTCTGGAGGGGTGGCTCCGTGTTCGGCGGCGTAGAGCGCACGCAGTTCATCGAGGATGATGTCGATGGACCAGAAGTCGACCGCGATGTGGTGCACCGTCAGCAGCAGCACGTGGTCGTCCGGCCGCTGCAGGAGAGTCAGCCGCAGCACCGGGCCGGTGCGCAGATCGAAGGGCCGGTCGATCTCCGCCTGGACCCACCGGTCGAGTTCGGCCGCGTCCGCACCGATGCGATGCGTGGCGATCCGCAGTGGCCACTGTGCGTGGACCAGGGCGACGGGCTGGCCGTCCCGTTCGGTGTAGGTGGTCCGCAGCATCGGGTGCCGGGCCACCAACGCCTGCGCGGCCCGCTCCAGGGCCGGCACATCCAGGCCGCCGTCGATGCGTCCGGCGTAGGCGACGGTGTAGGCCGCGCTGTCGGGCGCGAGCCGGTGCATGAACCACATCGAGCGCTGCCCGTAGGACAGCTCATGCTCAGCTGCCGCGTCCTGCGCCTTGGCCATCAGCAACTGGGCAAGCAACTCACGCTTTTTCTCCGGCGACAGGCTGGAGATGTCGGTGGGCACGTCCGGACGCTCCGTCACGCGCTGCCCCCATCGTCGGCCATCATCTTCGCCAGCAAGGCATCCACCGCTTCATCGGAGAGTTCGGTGACCTGCGCCAGCAACTCCATTTCCTGGGGCGCGGCTGCTCCCCCGGCTTCCGGGGCAAGCTCCGACGCTGCGGCTCCTTGGTCAGCCACCGCCTGGTCCGGTCCGGAGGCCAACTGCTCACCGAGCCAGCTGGACAGGCTCACCACGCTGGGCCCGTCCAACAGCCGGGCAACGGGAACCACGATACCGAGCTCGCGCTCGACCTGGATGCGAAGTTCCAGGGTGATCAGCGAATCCACCCCGAGGCTGTTCAGCGGCGCGTGGATGTCCAGGCTGGCCGGAGCCAGGCCCAGCTTCCCGGCGACCAGGTCACGCAGGTAGGTCTCCAGCAGCCGCTGGCGCTCCTGCGCGTCGGCGGCCTGAACCGCATCGAACAGGCCCCCGGCCACGCCACCGCCGGACGCGCCGGCACCTTGGTCGCTGTCCACCGTGGCCTGCAGGTCGCGCAGCAGCGGCGACTGTGCGCTCGGACGCCACCGCGACCAGTCGATGTCGAGCACCATCGCTTCGGTCGCACCATCGGCCAGCAGCGCCGCCAGCGCCGCGAAGTAGTTCTCCGCCGACAGCCCTTCCACGCCGTAGTGCGAGAAATGCCGGTGCAGCTCCGAGTTGCTGAACATGCCCAACCCGGCCCACGGGCCGAAGTTAACGCTCAACGCCGGCCGGCCTTCCGCCTGGCGATGCCGGGCCAGCGCGTCCAGGAAGGCGTTCGCGGCGCCGTAGTTGGCGGCACCGGGCGAACCCAGCACCGAGGCCGCCGAGGAGAACAGCACGAAGAAGTCCAGCTCCATATCCGCGGTCAGGCGGTGCAGGTTCCACGCGCCCTGGACCTTAGGCGCCATCACCGCACGCAGCTTCGCCGCATCCAGTCGCGCCAGAATCGCGTCGTCGACGGTGCCGGCTGCGTGCACCACACCGCGCAGCGGCGGCATCGATGCACCGATGCTGGCAAGTGCCGCGGCGACGTCGGCGGACTTGGCGACATCCCCCTGGGCGACGGTCACCTCGGCGCCGGCGGCACGCAGGGCCTCCAGCGTCGCCTGCGCCGTCGCCGACGGCGCGCTGCGACCCATCAGAACCAGGTGGCGAGCACCGCGCTCGACGAGCCAGCCGGCCACCTTGCCGCCGACCGCGCCGAGCCCGCCGGTGACCAGGTAGGTGGCGTCCGCACTCAGGTCGAACTCGGCCGCCGGAGCCGACGCTGCCGGGTAGGCCTCCAGCCGGGCGACGTAGCGGCGCTGACCGCGCAGGGCCACGTCCGTCTCGGAACTGTCCGACCAGATCTCGCTGAACAGGCCCCGCAGCTCTTCACCGCCGCCGGCGACGGACAGGTCGACACCGGTGGCGTGCAGCTCGGGGTACTCGTGGTCGATGGAACGGCCCAGCCCCCAGACCGGAGCCTGTGCGACGGACAGCGGGCGGGACTCAGCGTCTTCCCACCCGGCCGGCTGCGCCCCGCGCGTCACCAGCCACAGCCGCGGCGACTCCGGCCAGCCGGCCAGCGTCAGCGCCTGGATCAGATGGACCACGCTCAGCGATCCGAGGTCGGTGGCCGTCGCCAGCGACTCTTCTGTCGTGTCCGCCGCAGCCGCGGCCAGCAGGTTCCACAGGTGCACCACGCCCCGGCAGTGCGGCCGGTCGCCGCCGAACGCGGCGCGCAGCAGCTCGGCGAAGTGCTCGGGCCGGGCCGGGTCGACCCGGTAGCTATCGGCGCTCACCCGCTCGATCTCGGGGAGCCCCACGACGGGTTCCACCAGCACGCAGGACTGCGACTGCGCCTCGAGGTGGTCGCGCAGCGTGTCGGCGACCGGACCGTCGGACAGGATCAGCCAGCTGCCGGGCTCGGCAGGCCGGCCTTCACCGTCCACGGGCAGAGACGCCGGCTGCCAACGCATCCGGTAGCTACGGTCCCGCGGGTCGACCGGAGCGGTGATGACCGTCGGCGCCTGCGACTGGTCGGCAGAAAGGGTGCCGGTGGCCAACAGCGTCCAGTCCGCACCAGTGCTGCCATAGCAGTCGAACGCGTCTCCGGTCAGGGCGAACTGCACGGTGCGCGCCTGGTCCAGACCGCCACGCAGGGTCAACTCGGCGACCGAGCGGGTGCCGGGACCGAATGCGACCTCCGCCGCGGTCAGCGCCAACTCGCCCAGCTGCTCAGCCGACAGCGCGGTTACGGCCGTGATGTCCACTTCGGCCAGCACCGTGGCAGGCTGCGCGGCCGACCGGATCGGTCCGCGCCAGCCGCCACCGTTGCCGCCGGCGCCGCCACGCCGCGGCGCCGCGAAGGAGCCGGCGTTGAGCCAGGAGTGCACCCGCTGCCAGGGGTAAGTCGGGGCCGGAACACAGCGGCTGCCTGGCGGGTAGATCCGCTCCCAGGCCACCCGGTGCCCCAGGGTGTACAGGGTGCCCAGCGAGCCGAGCATGGTGGAACGCCCGTCGTCGTCGCGGCGCATCGAGGGCAGCAGGGTGGCGCTTCGATGCAGATGCTCGGCGTCCTCCCGGGCTCCGGTGAGCAGGATGGGGTGCGGGCTGAGTTCGACGAAGGTGTTGTGCCCGGTCTCAAGCAGCCGCCGCAGTGCCGGCGAGAACCGCACCGGCGAGCACAGGTTCGCCACCCAGTAGTCGGCGTCCAGCAGCGTGGAGCCAACCAGTTCCCCGGTGACCGTCGAGTACATCGGCACCGTCGGGACGGTCGGCTTCAGCTTCACCAGGCTGCCGCGCAGGCCAGCGCCCAGGGCTTCCATCTGCGGGCTGTGCGAGGCGACGTCGACATCGATCCAGCGGCAGAACCGATCCCGCTGCTGCAGTTTGGTCATCAGCGCTTCGAGCACCGTGCGCTCACCGGCGAGCACCGTCGAGCGGTGGCTGTTGCTCGCGGCGACGGCCACCTCACGCTCGTGGCCGGCGATGAGCTCCTGCGCCTCGGCCATGGTGGTCTCGGTGACCATCATCGCCCCGCGGCCACGAACGCCGCGCAGCATCCGGGCACGGGCGCAGATCACCCGTGCGGCGTCATCGAGGCTCAGCGCGCCCGCGACATGGGCGGCCGCGGCCTCGCCGAGGCTGTGGCCGACCACCGCGGCGGGCTCGACGCCCCAGGACCGCCACAGCGCCGCCAGCGCCACCTGAATCGCGAAGATCGTCGGTTGCAGGATGCCGATGTCTTTGAGCTTGGAACGCTCTTCTGGACCGTCCTGCGCCGCCAGCTCTTTGAGAATCGAGTGCCCCAGATGCGGGAACAGCGCGTTGTCGCAGGCGGCCAGGGCGTCGGCGAACACCGGCTCGTCGGCCTGCAGTTGTCGAGCCATGCCGTGCCACTGCGAGCCCTGGCCGGAGAACACGAATGTCACACCCGGGCCGGGTCGGCTCGGGGCACAGTGACCCACCGACAACCCGGGCCGCGATTCGCCCTGCCGGTACGCCGACAGCGACTCGAACATCGCCGCCGGGGAGTCACCGACCACCGCGAGCCGGTAGTCGTGGTGGCTGCGGCGGGCACCGGCGGTGTAGCAGAGGTCGGTCAGCGCGGCGCCGCCCATGAGTCCGCCCGAGAAGAGCGCCATCTCGTACTCGCCGACCAACGCCGTGAGCGCCTCCGGGGACCGTGCGGACAGCGCCAACAGTTCGGCGCGCGGTGCCGCGGTGTCGTCGGGGTAGCTGCTCCGGGCCTGCGGAGCCTCGGTGAGCACAACGTGGGCGTTGGTGCCGCCGAACCCGAACGAGCTGACCCCGGCGATCGCCCGGCTGCCCGACGGCCACGGGGTCAGCTTCTGGACCACCTCCAGCGGCAGGCGGTCGAATCCGATGTGTGGATTGGGCTCGGTGTAGTTCAGGCTGGCCGGGATCTCCCGGTGCTGCAACGACAGCGCCACCTTGATCAGGCCGGCGATACCGGCGGCCGCCTCCAGGTGGCCGATGTTGGTCTTGACCGAGCCGAGCAGGCAGCGACTGCCCTCCGGCCGGCCTTCGGCCAGCGCGGTGCCCAAGGCGTTGGCCTCGATGGCGTCGCCGATCGATGTGCCGGTGCCGTGCGCCTCGACATACTGGACCGCGCCGGCCGGCAGGCCCGCCCGGCGGAACGCCTCGGCGACCACGTGCTCCTGCGCCCGGCCGCTGGGGGCGATCAAGCCGTTGGTCCGGCCGTCGGAGTTGGTGGCACTGCCGCGGATCACCGCGTACACCGGGTCGTTGTCCTCCAGCGCCCGGGACAGCGGCTTGAGCACGACCACTCCGGCGCCCTCGCCGCGGACATAGCCGTCGGCGTCGGCGTCGAACGTCTTGCAGCGGCCATCGGGCGCCATCACCCGGGCCTTGGAAAAGTTGATCGCCAGCGCCGGCGACAGGATCACGTTCACCCCGGCGGCCAGTGCCATGGAGCACTCGCCGTCGCGCAGACTGCGGCACGCCAGGTCGACTGCCACCAGGGAGGACGAACAGGCGGTGTCGATCGACATGCTCGGGCCGTGGAAGTCGAATGTGTAGGACAACCGGTTGGCGGCGATGCTCAGCGCGTTGCCGGTGCCGGTGTAGGCATCGACAAGCTGCGGCTGGCCCAGCCGCAGGAAGCCGTAGTCGTTGGTGGAGATGCCGACGAAAACACCGGTGCGGCTGCCGGCCAGCTCATCCGGTACCTGGCCGGCGTCTTCCAGCGCCTCCCACGCCACCTCGAGCAGCAGCCGCTGCTGCGGGTCCATCTGCGCCGACTCGCGCGGCGAGATTCCGAAGAACTGGAAGTCGAATTGGTCGACCTGGCCCAGGAAGCCACCGCGGCGGGTGACCGCAGTCCCTGGGACCGAGGGGTCGGGGTTGTAGAAGGCGTCGACGTCCCAGCGGTCGGCCGGGACGTCGCTGGTGGCGTCCGCCCCGCCCGACAGCAGCCGCCAGAATTCCTCCGGCCCGTCAGCACCCGGGAATCGGCAGCCGATACCGACGATCGCGATCGGCTCGTCGGCGGCGGGCCGTTCGGCGCGCTCGGCGGCAGCCGCAGCATCCGGGACCGCCGGAGTTTTCCCGGCCACCCGGGCCAAGTGCGCCGACAGGATGTCGATCGAGGGGTATTCGTAGGCGATGGTGGGGGCCAGCTCGCAGCCCAGCCACTGCTCGAGGGCGCTGGAGAGCCGGACCGCGTGGATGGAGTCCAGGCCGTAGAACGCGAACGGCTTGGCCGGGTCGATCTCGGCGATCGGCAACTCGAGGTCTTGGGCCAACCGCTCGATAAGCCAGGCACTGATCTCGGCCGCGCCGTGGGCGCCCGATTCGGCCGGCGCCTCGGCCGGGGCCTGCGGCTGCGGCGCCGCGGGGGACTCGGGGGTCTTAGCAGGCCACTGCGCCACCACCGGCAGCTCGCCGTCGAGGTACTGCTGCTTGCACGCGCTGCGCTGGATCTTCCCACTGGAGGTGGTGGGCAGCTGCAACGGCTGGACCAGCACGACGGCGTGGGTGCGAACCGAGTGATTCTCGGTGACCGCGGTGCGGATGATCTGCATGGCCTCGTCGGCCTGCTCCCCGCTCAGTCGGCTGGGGTCCACTTCTTGGACCACGACCAGTTGCTCGGCCGCGCCCGGTTCCGGAGCGATCGAGAACACCGCACCGCGGCCGCGCAGCAGCGCCGGATTGGTGTTCTGAACGGTCAGTTCGATGTCGTTGGGGTAGTGGTTGGTGCCGCGGATGATGATCAGATCTTTGCGGCGCCCGGTGACGAACAATTCCCCGGAATGCAGGAATCCCAGGTCGCCGGTGCGCAGGAACGGGCCCTCACCAGTGTCGGCCAGCGTCGCGGAGAACGTCTCCGCGGACAGTTCCGGTGCTCCCCAGTAGCCGTGCGCAACGCTGCCTCCGGCGACCCAGATCTCGCCGACTTGGTCTGCGGCGCACTGCAGACGGGTCTCGGGGTCGACGATGATCACCCGTTGGCCGCCGCGTGGCTTGCCGCAGCCGACCATGGTCGCCACGTTGGGGTCATCGGCGGCGACGTCGATGACCCGGTTGTCGCCCAGGGCGACCCGGTCGATGTGCTGCACCATCGGCACCGGCAGGTCCGAACCACCCGACACCAGCAGCGTGCCTTCAGCCAGCCCGTACACCGGGTAGAACGACTCGGCCCGGAACCCGGACGGCCCGAACAGTTCGGCGAACCCGTCCAGGGTGGCGGTGCGCACCGGTTCGGCACCGCACAGCGCCACCGTCCAGTTGGACAGGTCGAGCGCGGCGCGCTCCTGGGGGGTGCTCAGCTCGACGCACAGGTCGAAGGCGAAGTTCGGCGCCGCAGTGATCATCGCGCGGTGCCGCGAGATCGCCTCCAGCCACCGCATCGGCCGTTTGATGAACGCCGTCGGCGGCATCAGGACCGAATGGCCCGCGACGTAGATCGTTTCGAGCAGGCCGCCGATCAGACCCATGTCGTGGTAAGGCGGCAGCCAGAACACGCCGGTCACATGCGGCATGTCGGGGTTGGCTCCCCAGGCCTCGGCGATGGTCAACAGGTTGTGCACCAGGTTGCCGTGGGTCAGCACGACGCCCTTGGGCGCACTGGTCGACCCGGAGGTGTACTGCAGCATCGCGATGCTGTCGCCGTCGATCTGCGGCGGCACCCAGGACGCCTCGCTGCCGGTGTCGTCGCTGTCGGTGATCGTCCAGCGCAGCGCCTGCCCGCCGGGCAGTCCATCGATCGCGGGCTTGATCTTGGGTTCGATCTCGCTGGTGGTGAGGGCGTAGCCGGGCTGGACGTCGGCGATGATCGACTCGACGCGCGGCAGCAGGTGTTCGCGCATGGGCGGATGCACCGGGATCGCGATGGCTCCGGCGTACAGACAGCCGAAGAAGCTGGCGAGGAAGTCCAGTCCCGGGGGGCACAACACCAGCACGCGTTCACCGACTGCGCCCTGACTCTGCAGGTCAGCGGCGATCTGGCGGGCACGCCGGTCCAGCTCCCGGTAGGTCACCTGACTGGTCTCGTTCTCGTCGCCGTCACGCGAGAAGGTGAACGCCAGATTTTCGCCGTACTTCGCCGCGCGCTGCGTCAGCAGGTCAACCAACGTGCGCAGGGTATGCACTGTGCTGTCCGGCCCGCTCATCGATCGCGTCTCCCGTGTTACTGGCGAAGAAGGGTTCTGGATGGGGCCCAAGGATTCCGTAGGCAACCTTGATTAAGGCTACCTTAAGGAGTCAGGCGTCCAGTCCGTGATTTTCGGCGACGACGACCCCGCCGAGCAAGTTAGGAGACCCCATCAAGGGGCTATCGGGAGGGCGCAGGAGGGCCCGAGGGGCTTAGCCCTCCAGCTTGTACCCGAGGCCACGCACGGTAACCAGGTGCACTGGATTGGCAGGGTCGGCCTCGATTTTGGACCGAAGTCTTTTGACGTGGACATCCAGCGTTTTGGTGTCGCCGACGTAATCCGCACCCCAGACCCGGTCGATCAACTGACCGCGGGTCAGCACACGACCGGTGTTGCGCATCAGGTACTCGAGCAGGTCGAATTCCTTGAGCGGCAAGGTAATCTGCTCGCCGTTCACCATCACCACATGCCGCTCGACATCCATGCGCACCGGGCCGGACTCCAACACGCCCTCGCCGACGCCACCCTCATCGTCACCGCCGCGGCGCAACACCGCCCGGATGCGGGCGATCAACTCGCGGGCCGAATACGGCTTGGTCACGTAGTCGTCGGCGCCCAATTCCAGGCCGACGACCTTGTCGATCTCGCTGTCGCGGGCAGTGACCATAATCACCGGCACGCTGGAACGCGCGCGCAACTGTTTGCAGACGTCGGTGCCCGACATCCCCGGCAGCATCAGGTCCAGCAGCACGATGTCGGCGCCGGCCCGGTCGAATTCGGCCAAAGCGGCGGTTCCGTCGCCCACCACGGTGGCCTCGAAACCTTCCTTACGCAGCAGAAACGCCAACGGGTCGGCGAGCGATTCCTCGTCCTCAACGATCAAGACATGTGTCATCAGCGCTGCCCTTCGCGGTAGCTACCCTCTGCATTATCGATAGTGGGTGTCATCACTGCTCGTCCCTCTTCTGGTCCACACTGCCTTGGTATGCGGGAATCGCCAAGGTAAACGTAGATCCGGTGCCCGGCTGGCTCCACAACGTGATGGTGCCGTTGTGGTTGGCCGCCACGTGTTTGACGATCGCCAATCCCAGACCGGTGCCCCCGGTGGCCCGCGAGCGGGCCTTGTCGCTGCGGAAGAACCGTTCGAACACCCGCTGCTGGTCCTTGGGCGCAATACCGATGCCGCGGTCGGTCACGGCGATCTCGACGAACCCCTCGCGGCGACGCCGGCTGATCGACACCGGGGAACCGTGCGGTGAGTAGGCGATCGCATTGGACACCAGGTTGGCCAGGGCGGTGACCAGTAGTGGTTCGTCGCCGAGCACGCGTAGCCCGCTCGGCGCATCGGTGGTGATCGTGATCTCGGCGTTGTCGGCAGCCACCTTGTGCCGCGAGATCGCCTCGTTGACCACCGCGTCGACGTCGACGACGCCCAGGTCCGGCAGCGGGTCGGCGCCCTGCAGCCGGGACAGCTCGATCAGCTCACCGATCATGCTGGCGAGCCGGTTGGCCTCCACCAACACCCGCTCGGCGAACGGGCGTACCGCCTCGGGGTCATCAGCCGACGCCAGCAGTGCCTCGGCGAGCAGCCCCATCGCTCCCACCGGCGTTTTCAGCTCATGGCTGACGTTGGCCACGAAGTCGCGCCGGCTGGCCTCCATACGGGCCTGCTCGGACTGGTCGTCAACGATCACCACGGCGAACCGGCGATCCTCTTCCGACAGCAACCGGGCGTAGCCGCGCACGGCCGACAGATCCGACCGGGTGGCCCCGGGAGCCCGCTTGGCCACCGTCAAGTCGAAGACGACTTCGTCGTCGCCGGCCAGGGCGCGTTGCGCGGCCGCCCAGGCCTCGTCGTCGAGCAGCCGGCCGTGCACCAGTCCCAGCTCGGTGGCGCGCTCGTTGAGGTAGACGACGTCGCGGTGCGAATCCACCACCGCGATCCCCAGCGAGGCGTGCGACACGATCTGCCGCAGCATCTCCGCAACGGTGATCCCGGATCGCTCGGTCGCCGCCTTGCGGCGTCGCTCGACCAGTCGCGGCGACAGCCACACGCCGGCGGCCACGCCTGCCGCCAGCGCAGGAATCGCCGACGCCGCAGCAAGCGTCAGCGCCGAGGTCGCAGCCACGGCAAAATCGTACTTAGTCCGGCACCGTGAGCTGACCAGCGTTCGACCGTGACGTGCGCCGAATGTGAATTCAACGCGAAGATTTCACCCGGTCTCCACCCGGCATTCACACTGGGCGGGCCCAAAACCGCTACTTGGCGCCCTGGCTGGCGACCGCTGCAGCACCGGCGGCCGCGGCCTCGGGGTCCAGATAGACCCCGCCGGCAACCTTCGGGCGCAGGTCGGCATCCAAGTCGTACCGCAACGGGATGCCGGTCGGGATGTTCAGCCCGACGACATCCTCGTCCGACATTCCGTCGAGGTACTTCACCAGTGCCCGCAGCGAGTTGCCGTGCGCCGCGATCAGCACTGTCTTGCCGCACCGCAGGTCCGGGATGACGACGTCGGTGTAATACGGCAGGAAGCGCGCCACCACGTCTGCCAGGCACTCGGTCAGCGGGCCACCGCCGATGTCGGCGTAACGGGGGTCGGTGTCCTGGCTGTACCGGCTGCCGGCCTCGATCATCGGCGGCGGGGTGTCGTAGCTGCGCCGCCACGTCATGAACTGGTCGTCGCCGTAGCGCGCCTTGGTGGCGGCCTTGTCCAGACCCTGCAGCGCGCCGTAGTGGCGCTCATTGAGCCGCCAGGTGCGGTGCACCGGGATCCAGTGCCGGTCGGCGGCGTCCAGCGCCAGGTTCGCGGTGGTGATGGCCCGGCGCAACAGCGAGGTGTAGACCACGTCCGGAAGCAGGCCGTGCTCGACCAGCAGTGAGCCGGCGCGGATCGCCTCGGTGCGGCCCTTGTCGGTCAGGTTGACGTCCATCCAACCGGTGAACTGGTTGCTGGCGTTCCATTCGCTTTCGCCGTGGCGCAATAGCACCAGGGTGGCAGAGTCAGACATGGCCGCCAGTGTCTCAGTCACCGCCGCCGTCGATCAAATGCTCAAAGGCCCGCAGGTTCTTCAGCGACTGCCCGGTGGACACCCGCCACTCCCATTCCTTCTGGATCGAAGTGGCAAATCCCAACTCCAGCAACGTGTTGAAGTCGAAGTCGACGGCTTCGAGCACCTGCCCGAGCACCCGGTCGATCTCCTCAGCGGTCACCGACGCCAGCGAGATCCGGCCGACCAGGTAGATGTCGCCGACGTTGTCGAGGGTGTAGGCCACCCCGTACAGCCGGCGGTTGCGCTTGAGCAGGTGGCGGTAGACGCCGGCGTGGTTCTCGTCGGGTTGGCGGCAGACGAACGCCTCGACACGCACCGAGTGCTCGCCGATGCTGAGGATGGTGTTGGTCTTGAGTTTGCGCTCGCCGGGCAGCTCCACGACCAGCCCCGGCAGCCCGCCGTGCGAGCCCGGCGTCGGCGAGTAGGTGAGCTCGGCGGCCTGCAGCGTGCGCTCGATGAGCTCCTGAACGTCGCCCCGGTTCACGCGCGCGCCCCGCGCCGCGTCGGCCAGCGGCGAGGCCGCCGCGCGGAACCGAGCACCCGCATCCGCCCGCCCCGAGCCGCGGCGAAGTCTGCTATGGCGTGGCTATAACTGGCCAACTGGGCGTCCACGGTGCGCTCCCAGGAGAACTGCGCCGCGTGGCTGACCGCGGCCCGGCGCATCGCCCATCCGCGAGGTCCCGAACCCAACCGCAACAGCTCATCGAGAGCCGTTGCCCAGGCGTCGGTCCCGTGCCCGTCGACCAATCGCCCGGTGACCCCGTCGCGCACGGCCACCGGCAAACCGCCGACGGCCGCGGCCACCACCGGCGTCCCGCAGGCCTGCGCCTCCAGCGCCACCAGACCGAACGATTCGGAGTAGCTCGGCACGGCCACCAGGTCGGCGGCGTGGAACAGCGTCGCCAGATCCTCACGGGACTGCGGCGGCAGGAACGTCACCCTGTCACTGATACCCAGTTCGGCCGCCAGCCGAACCAGGCCGCCCGGTTCGGCCAGACCGCTGCTGCCCGACGGACCACCGGCCACCACCACCCGTACCCCGGGCAGTTTCGCGGCCGCGCGCAGCAGGATGTCGGGCGCCTTGAGCGGCTGGATGCGGCCGACGAACGCCACGATCGGTTCGCCTGCCGACAACCCCAGCGTCTGCCGGGCCGCCAGCTTGTCGCCGGGCCGAAACACCTCCAGGTCGACGCCCGGGTGCGCCACGTCGATCCGGCGCGGGTCCGCCGCATGCAGGGCGACGAGTTGCTGCGCTTCGTCGTCGGTGTTGACGATCAGCCGGTCCGCGGCATCGACGACCTGCTGCTCGCCGACCGTGCGCAGCGGCGGTTCCGGGGCGTCCCCGGCGGCCAGCGCGGCGTTCTTCACCCCGGCCAGGGTGTGCGCGGTGTGCACCAGCGGCACCGCCCACCGGTCCGCGGCCAGCCAGCCGACCTGACCCGACAGCCAGTAGTGCGAATGTACGACGTCGTAGTAGCCGGGCTCGTGGGCTGCCTCGGCGCGCAGCACCCCGGCAGCGAACGCGCACAGCTGGGTGGGCAGGTCGTTCTTGTCCAGGCCTTCGAACGGCCCGGCCACCACGTTGCGCACCAACACGCCTGGCGCGACGTGTTGTACCGGCGGATCGATCGACGACGTCGCGCGGGTGAACACTTCCACGGCCACCCCGCGGCGGGCCAGATGCAGTGCGCTCTGCAGGACGTAGACGTTCATTCCGCCGGCATCGCCGGTGCCGGGCTGGGCCAGCGGCGAGGTGTGTACCGACAGCAGCGCTACCCGGTGCACATCGGCTCTGCTGCCTGCGACCCCTCCGACGCCATAGCCCACCCCGTCATCTTTACAGGTTCGGTCAGGCGGACACTTCCGGGACCACGCGGGCGACCGGCCCGCGGGAACGCCGCATCGCCCCGACCGGGTCGGCGTAGAGCCCGCCCAGGGAAACGGTGCCGGCGCCGGCTTCTTGGACGCGGTTGCCGAATGCGGTGACGCGGATGCTGCGCGCTGACAACACCGAGCGCTGCGCGAAGGCCCGCTCCACCTCGGCCATGCCCTCGGGGTACTCGGTGAAACCCTGGCCGCCGACCACCAGGTCGTCGGGGTTGAGTACGTCGCGCAGCAGCGCCACCGCTTCGCCCAGTGCGCGGGCCCGCTCGGTCAGCAGTGCCACGGCTCGCTCGTCGCCGCCGCGCGCCTCGCGCACCAGAGTGGTCACCGCCGCCGACACCGCGCCCTTGCCCTCCGGCAGGAGCCGCAGCCGACGAGCCGCGGTCAACACCGCCTCATCGCTGACGGTGGACTCGAGATCTCCGGTGCCCCCGAGCAGTTCGGAGTAGACCGGCAGACCGGCGATGGTGCCGGGACCACTGGCCGGGCTGTGCACCCGGCCGCCGATCACCAGGGCGTAGCCGACCGTTTCGCGGGCGTAGACGTAGAGGCTGGTGGTGCTGTTCGCCGTGGGCCGCCGCACTCCGAACAGAAGTTCCGCCCCGGCCATCGCGTCCACGTGGGAGGCCACCGATACGGGCAGGCCCAGCGCTTCGGCCAGCACCGGCCCGACCGGCGCCGCCGTCCAGCCCAGCCGCGGGTGGTCGACGTGGCCGGTGGCCCCGTCCACTGCGCCACCGGTCGCCACGCCGACCCAGAGCGGCCGGCGCTTCTGCCAGCGCGTCAGATACCGACTGGCGCTGGCGGCCAGCGACGCCAGCGCCGGCGTCGCACCGTTGTTCGGCGTCGGAGTTTCGACGACGTCGAGCGTGCGGCCGAGCAGATCGGTGGCCACGATGCTGGTGGTCTTGGCCCCGATGTGCAGGCCCAGGGTGAGGAACGGTTCGTGGTTGACCACCACCGGCCGACGCGGCCGTCCGATCGCCCCGGACGTGGCCAGGTCGGCGCGCTCCAGCAGCAGTCCGGCTTCCAGAAGCGCACTGACCTGGCGGTTGACGGTCGCCACACTCAGCGAGGTGGCGCCCGCGATGGCTTCACGCGCGACGGGGCCGTGCTGGCGAACCGCGGCGAAGACCTCGGCACCGGCGCTGTCGGCCAGCTGCAGGGCCGGGGCTACTACCCGCGGGTGGGAACGGAGGCGGCCGGTGCGGTGGCTGGCCAGGTGAGCGGTGAGAGAGGTAGTACGCACGCGATGTCCTTGTCTGGAGAAAAATCCGAATGAGAGCCGTTTACGCCTACGACCCGGCGGATTCTCCTAAGGAGCGCTAATCGCAGCAGGTCAGGCGCAGGAACACGCGCGGCAACACGCGCCGTGGGCGACCAGACAGACCGCTGTCAGAAAGCGGGCACTGCGAGACATAGCTGAGAATCTATCACGATCACTAAGGTTGACGCGATGACGACACCTGCGCGCGATCAGCGCATTGCCGTGGTCACCGGCGCCAGCTCAGGCATCGGCGAGGCGACCGCGAGAACCCTTGCCGCACAAGGCTTTCATGTGATCGCTGCGGCCCGTCGCGCCGACCGGCTCATGGCGCTGGCCGACGAGATCGGCGGCACCGCCATAGTGACGGACGTCACTGACCCGGTGGCGGTCGCGGCACTGGCCGAGGCATGCGACCGGGTCGGCGGCTCAGTAAACGTGCTGGTCAACAACGCCGGCGGCGCCAGAGGGCTGGCGTCGGTGGAGCAGGCCGATCTCGAGCACTGGCGCTGGATGTGGGAGACCAACGTGCTGGGCACCCTGCAGGTGACGCGCGCGCTGATGCCGAAACTCGTGGCGTCCGGCGATGGCCTGGTGGTCACGGTGACCTCGATCGCGGCGTTCGAAATCTATGACGGCGGCGCCGGATACACCTCGGCCAAGCACGCCCAGAGCGCACTGCATCGCACCTTGCGCGGCGAACTGCTGGGAAAGCCGGTGCGGCTCACCGAAATCGCTCCCGGCATGGTGGACACCGAGTTCTCCCTGGTGCGCTTCGACGGTGACCGTGACCGCGCCGACGCTGTCTATTCCGGCCTGACTCCGCTGACCGCAGCCGACATCGCCGAGGTGATCGGGTTCGTGGCCTCGCGGCCGCCGCACGTCGACCTCGACCAGATCGTCATCCGCCCCCGCGACCAGGCATCGGCGACCCGGGCCCACCGGGAGGGTTGACGCGTCAGCCGCCGGGCCCAGTACTGGACGTCGTCGTCGGCGTACTGGTGGTAGTCGTAGGCGTGCCCGACAACGTCGGCGCGTCCGTCGGGGTGGCCGGCGCGACGCTGGGCAGCGAGGTTCGCGCCTGTTCGGAACTCGACAACGCCGACATCGAGGCCCAGGTGTCCCAGTCCACCGCCCAGTCCCAGATATCGCCGTCGGCGTAGGACAGCTCGATCGAACTGCCGGTCACCTCGACCGGGTCGCCGTAGATCGCGCTGTGGAAGTACTGCTCGGCGTCCTCGGTCGATAAGTTGATGCAGCCGTTGGTGACGTTGGTGTTGCCCTGCGCGCCCGCGCTGGCGGGGTTGGCGTGGATGAACTCCCCGTTGTTGGAGATCCGGACCGCCCAGCGCTCATGGATGTTGCTGTAGCCGGCGGCCGGGTTGGACATGTAGAAGTCCGCGTATTTCTCGCTGACCACGTGGATGCCGTTGCGGGTGATGTTGCGGGCTTTGTCGGCCTGGCCGTAGCTGCAGGGGAAGTCCATGATCACGCCCTCGTCGCGGACCACCTGAATGCGGTGCGACGAGACTTCGGCGCGCACCACCTGGCGTCGGCCGATCGCGAAGTCCAGGGACATGTCCTGGGCCCCGTAGGCGCCGTCGCCGAACGCCAGTCCGTACAGCTTGGCGTTGACGCTGACCTTGGTTCCGGCCGGGAAGTATTCCCGGCTGCGCCAGTGCACCCGGGCTCCCTGCACCTCGTCGGGCAGCCAGGCCCAGCTGCCTTCCACCGGTGGCTCGGTGACGACGGTCAGGGCCCGCTCGACGGCCGCCTTGTCGGCGATCGGTCCGTCGAACTGCAGGATCACCGGCGCGGCGACCCCCACCGTCTGTCCATCGGCCAGCTGAAAGCCCCCGTCGATGACGGTGCTGGGCGCGACCGTGGTGATGCTGCCGCTGACCGGCACCGCGTTGCCGTCGTGGCCCACCACCGACCCGCTCCAGGTGTAGACGGAGTCGTAGCCCAGTGGTTCGGTGACGGTGTAACGGGTGCGCTCCCGATTGAAGGTTCCGGTGAGCACCTTTCCGGCGGGGCTGGTCAGCGCCACCCGCTGGAACCAGCCGTCACGGACCGTGACGCCGACGGCGGCCGTGGGCAGCACGTCGGCCACCGCTCCGTGTTCCAGAGCGGGCTCGAACGTCAGAGCGGGCGCAGCCTGTGGCGCGTTCTCGGCGCTCTTCCCGGGCCGGCCGAAACACCCGGCCAGCGCGGACGGCGCCACCACCCCGGCAGCCAGCGCCGCCAAGGCACGCCGCCGGTTCAGGGTCACGGCATTCCAAGATACCGGCCCAGTCGCCTGACCACCTGCGGGAAGATTGCGCCGGGTTTACAGCGCGCAGCCGACGAGCACCGGCTCGGGATGCAGGGTGATGCCGAACGCATCGCGCACCCCGTCCCGCACGATGCGGGCCAGGCTCACGATGTCGGCGGTAGTGGCGCCACCCCGGTTGGTCAGTGCCAGGGCATGTTTGGTGGACAGGCGCGCCGGCGCATCCGGCCCGGGGTAGCCCTTGCCGAAGCCGGACCGCTCCACCAGCCAGCCGGCGGCCAGCTTCACCCCATCGGGAGCTTCCCAATGCGGCACCGAACCGTCCTCCCGATCGGCCATGCTGCGGTAGACATCTTGCGGCACAACAGGGTTGGTAAAAAACGAACCGACGCTCCAGGTGTCGTGGTCATTCGCATCGAGCACCATGCCCTTTGCCGCCCGCAGCGCGAGCACCGCGGCGCGCACCGCCGCCGGGTCGCGGCACTCGCCCTCGACGGCCTGCAGCGCAGCAGTCAACTCGCCGTACCGCAGCGGCGCGCTGCGCCCGGCCGCATCCAGTGCGAATTCGACCTCCAGCACCACCGCCGCATCCGAGTGCTTGAGCACACTGGTGCGGTAGCCGAGCGCCAACTCGTCGGCCGGTGTCCAGCGCACCTCCCCGGTGCGCCGATCCAGCAGCCGAACCCGGGTCAGGCGGTCGGCGACCTCGACACCGTAGGCCCCGACGTTCTGCACCGGCGTGGCGCCGGCCGAGCCGGGAATGCCCGACAAACACTCCAGTCCGCCCAGCTTCGCTGCGACAGCGTGGGCCACCACGTCATCCCAGACGGCGCCGGCCTCAGCCCGCAGCAGATTGCCGTCCACGGTGATGCCGTCGTTGGCCAGCACGACAGCGGTCAGGTCTTCGAGGTCGTCGGCGATCAGCACATTGGAGCTCCCCGCCAGCAGCAACGGGCGGTCACCGGCCGCGTCGAGTTCGCCCAGCGTCGCCACGATCTGTGCGGTGTCGGTGCAGGTGATGACCCGCCGGGCGATCGGTCCCACCCGCAGGGTGGTCAAGGGCGCCAGCGGCACCGCCTCAGCGACACGCGCGCCCGCGAACCTGGAACCCGCCACGGCCGGTAACGGTAGCGTGACCAGGTATGCCGCGTACATTCACGCTCTCCGAGCTCTACCCGGCAACCGTCGAGCAGGTGTATGCCGTCTTCGCCGACGAGCACTACTGGCGGTCCCGCTTGGCCGAATCCGGAGCCGACGTGGTGGCGTTGGTCTCGATGACCGTCGGCCCCGACGGCGGCGTCGACGTCGCCACCACGCAGGGCATTCACCGGGAGAAGCTGCCCGCGCTGGCGGCCCAGTTCCATCCCGGGAATCTGGATGTCGCGCGGCACGAGACCTGGCATCCGGTGCGCGACGGGAGGGCACGCGCCCAGGTGACCGGCAAGGTCGTCGGCGCACCGGCGAAGCTGTCCGGCGATGCCGTCCTGGCGCCGGCGGCCGGCGGCTGTGAGCTGCGGCTGACCGCGACCGTGCAGGTCGACATCCCGCTGGTGGGCGGCAAGATCGAGAGTTTCATCGGCGGGCAGTTGGC
This sequence comes from Mycobacterium sp. P7213, assembly GCF_900604305.1. Lineage (NCBI taxonomy): Bacteria > Bacillati > Actinomycetota > Actinomycetes > Mycobacteriales > Mycobacteriaceae > Mycobacterium > Mycobacterium sp. P7213. The sequence goes on along the minus strand of NZ_UWOA01000059.1, from coordinate 941 downwards.
CGAGCTGATGACCACCGAGCAGCGGTTCACCTCCACGTGGCTGAGCCAGGGCGGCACCACACCGACGGCATAGGCTGGATCCATGCGGATTGCTTGTGCGCAGATACTCAGCGGCGCCGACCCGGCCGCGAATCTTCAACTGGTGACCGACTACACCGAGCGGGCCGCCGATCAGGGAGCATCGCTGGTGGTGTTCCCGGAGGCAGCGATGTGCCGGTTCGGGGTGCCGCTGGGCCCGGTTGCCGAACCGCTCGATGGGCCGTGGGCCACGCAGGTGCGAGAAATGGCCGCGCGGGCTCAGATCACCGTGGTGGCCGGGATGTTCACTCCGGCCGAGGATGGACGCGTCACCAACACGTTGTTGGCGGTCGGCCCCGGAACCGACACGCACTACCACAAGGTCCACCTCTACGACGCCTTCGGGTTCACTGAATCACGCACGGTGGCACCGGGATCCGAGCCGGTGGTGATCGATGTCAACGGAGTCGGCGTGGGGTTGTCCACCTGTTATGACATCCGGTTCCCGGCGCTGTATACCGAGCTGGCCGACCGTGGCGCGCAGCTGATCGTGGTCGGCGCCTCGTGGGGCGCCGGTCCGGGGAAGCTGTCTCAGTGGGAGCTGCTGGCTCGGGCCCGAGCGCTGGATTCGACGAGCTACGTCGTCGCGGTAGGGCAAGCCGACCCGGGCGCTCCGAAGGATCCCTCCGGGGCGCCGACCGGAGTGGGCCACAGCGTGGTCGTCTCACCGTGGGGCGAGGTGATCGCGGCGGCCGGTGCATCGCCGCAGCTACTGGTATGCGACATCGACCTCGACGCGGTCTCCGCGGCCCGCCGGACGCTGGCCGTGTTGAGCAATCGTGCGGCCTTCCTTCAGGTCGGTAAGGCAGAATCGCGCGGGTGAGCAATCCGCCCGGACCTCCCCCCGGCGAGTCCCCCTGGGC
>NZ_UWOA01000092.1:0-5862 GCF_900604305.1 Mycobacterium sp. P7213 | reverse complement strand
CCTTCATGCCGCCGTACTGGGCGACCCAGCGATGCCAGGTCGACTCGGTGATCTCCAGGTGCCGGCACACCTCGGAGAGCTCCTGGCCGGCGCCGAGGAGCTTGTTGCCCTCGGCGAGCTTGCGGATGATCTGATCCGGCGTGTGCCGCCGGCGCTTCTTGGCTGCCATGTCGTCGTCGATTCTTCCTGCCCGAAGATCGGGCATCAGAGTCCCACAACGACTGGACCACTACGAGGGGCTCACCTCAAGCCGGTCGGTGTTGTACCAGTGGACCCACTCGGCGGTGAGCAGTTCGACGTCGGTCAGACGGTGCAGCGGCCCTCGCCGAAACGGTGAGTCGTCACGGACGGCTTCGGTCTTGTACAGCCCTATGGTCGTCTCCGCCAAGGCGTTGTCGAAGGCATCCCCGACCGTGCCGATGGAGGCCACCAGTCCGGACAGCGCGAGGGTTTCCCCGAACCGCACCGATGTGTATTGGGCGAGTTCAATCGGTCGATGCAACACCGGGTTGTTGGACCGAGTGTAGCTGTTGGGCAAAGACTTCCGCCGGTGTTTTCCAGCCGAGGACCTTGCGCGGTCTGTTGTTGAGCGTCAGTGCAACCGCTTCGAGGTCCTCTGCCGACCATCGTGATAGGTCCGTACCTTTCGGAAAGTACTGACGCAGAACGCCATTGGTGTTCTCGTTGGTGGGTCGCTGCCACGGAGAGTGCGGGTCGGCGAAGAACACCTTCGTGCCGGTATCGAACGTGAACTGGGTATGCGCGGCAAGCTCTTTGCCGCGGTCCCACGTCAGGGTCTGACGCAACTGGGCCGGCAACTGAGCCAGCGAGGCGACCAGGGCGGCATTCATCGCCTCGGCGCCATATCCGCTCAACGCCGGCCCATTCTTCACCGACGGGGCCATCCCCCACCCCTCGAGGCGGGGTAGATGAATCAGCATCACCGCCCGGCTCTTGCGCTCCACGACCGTACCGATCGCCGATCGGCCGGTGCCGATGATCAAATCACCTTCCCAATGTCCAGGGACCGCGCGATCGGCAGCTTCGGCGGGCCGTTTGCTGATCACGACATCCGCGCTGACGTGTCCCTGCGGCTTGTTCTGTGTCCTGGCCCTCGGAACGCGCAGCGCCCGGCCTGTTCGCAAGCACGCAACCAACTCTCGCTTGAGCGCCCCACGCCCCTCGATGAACAGTGATTGATAGATCGCCTCGTGACTGATCCGCATGGACTCATCATCGGGGAAATCCATCGGCAAGCGGTGCGCGATCTGCTCCGGGCTCCATGCCGTCGACCACCGCCTGTCCTGTCGATGCGGCTTGTTACGCCCCTTCCAGGCCCCGGTCTGCGGACCCGCGACGGTCGTGCCGTCGAGTCGGCGAACGCTGCCGTCGAGTCGCTGCTGCACGTACTCACGTAACTGATCGTTGGCCACGAGCTTCGCGGTTTTCGGCCGCTTCGCTGCTTGCTGGGCCTTCCACTGCGCCACCCCTGCGCGATAGACCTGCTTGCCGCCGCGGGTGGCCGCGTTGCGCCGCAGCTCCCGAGACACCGTCGACGGGTCACGGTCAATGTCGCGGGCGATCTCACGCACACCGGCACCCTGAGCGCGCAGCAATGCGATCTCTTCCCGCTCGGCGAACGACAGATACCGGCTCGTAGGCTCATCCAAACTGATCGGCGACATGCCGCCAGCGTGGCGGAACCACCTACTGGCCACCGGTGTCGACACGCCGACTTCCACAGCGGCATCCTCGGTCGAGACACCCTGGACGATGAGCCGCCAGAACTGGCGCTGCACCGCACGCGAGGGCTCCGGGCGCCCGGGTGAGCGCATCGCTGGCCGCAACGCACGATCAGCCGCCCACTGCCGCCGCCTGACAACCGATTTCGCTTCCTCGCGCTTGGCCACATCACACCTCCATCGTCAAGGTGTTGCGACGACCGGTTGAATCCGCCTTGAGACCCGGCATCACTATGGTGGATAGTGTTGCCCAACAATGGATTACCTTCATTGATTCGGAGTTGTGCGGCGTGGCGGATCGCTTGGCGCACGAAGCGGTCCTCCTTGCTTGCTGAGCACGTCCACCCGACGATCCGGCCCGCGAACGCGTCGATGGCGAATGCGGTGTACACGAACGCTCCGTTGGCTAGCCGGACGTAGGTGAAGTCCGCGACCAGGAGCAGGTTGGGGGCGGGTACCCGGAACTGGCGTTTGACCAGATCAGCTGCCCGTGCCGCGGCGGGATCTGCGATGGTGGTGCGGACCTTCTTGCGGCGGCGCACGCCCTGCCAGCCGTGGGCCCGCATGAGGCGTTCCACGGTGCAGCGGGCCACGGCGACGCCCTGTCGTTGCAGGTGGGCCCACATCTTGGTCGCACCGTACAACGCTTCGGGCTTGCGGCGTCCGTGCTCGTCGGGTTCGTAGTAGCCGGCCAGCACCTCGGTGATGACCGTGTCCCAGAGGGTTCGTGCGGACGGGGGTCGGGCCAGCCAGGCGTAGAAGGTTCTCGGGGCGATCTGGCAGCCGTGCTCGGTGAGCACGCGGCAGATCGGAGCGACCCCGAACCGAGCACGATGCTCGGCGATGAACGCACAGATCAATGGTGTCGCGGGTCGCTCTCCCGCACGAAGAAACTTGTTGCCGCCTTGAGGATTTCGATGGTTTCCTCAAGCTCACGGTTCTTGCGTTTGAGTTCGCGCAACTCCCGCACCGTATCGGTGGGCACCCCGTCACGCTGGCCGGCGTCGACCTCGGCCTGGTTGACCCAGCGGCGCAGCGATTCGTAGGACACTCCCAACCGCTTGGCCACCGCGGTGATGCAGGCCTTGCGGGTGTCGTACTCCTCGGCATGATCGGTGACCAGCCGCACCGCCCGGGCCTTGAACTCGTCGTCGTACTTCCTCGGCATGATGCGAACAACCTTCCCTCGAAAGAAGGTGTGCATCAAACCCGGGATGCTTCTATATGGCGTCAAGGGGTTGCGGCGACTGGATGTGCCGCTGCGAGGGTCCGGTAGATCTGGCGGGTGATGTAGCGCTTCAGGGCGCGCATGATCTCCTTCGTCGTGCGGCCCTCGGCGCGACGACGAGCAACGTAGGCCCGTGTCGGCCCGTGGATACGCATTCGGACGATGACGACGGTGGTCAGTGCTCGGTTGAGGCGGCGGTCTCCACCGCGGTTCAGTCTGTGGCGCACCGTGTTTCCCGACGATGCAGGGATCGGGCACGTCCCAGCCAGAGAAGCGAAGGCTGCTTCGGATCGCACCCGGCCAGGGTGAGACCACGCCGTCAAGACGCACGCGGCGACCACCGAGCCGACACCGGGAAGCTCGCAAAGTTCAGGGGCGAGGTGCTCGACCGCGGCGTCGAGGGCCTTGCGGTTGTCGGCCAGCTCACCGTCGAGGGAAACGATGCGCTTGGCCAGGCGAATCGCTTCCCGCCTGCAGGTAGCGATGACGTGGTCTTCTCTACGCTCCCGCCATGCGGCAATCATCTTGAACCGACTGTGCGGCAGTGCTTTGCGTGCATCTACCCCTAGGTCGATCGTGCGGAGCAGAGCGGTCAAGGCGTTGATGGCGCGTGTGCGTTCAGCGGTCATCTCCTCACGGGCGACGGTGAGCACACGCAGTACGACCCGCTCTCCGGTGGCCCGTGGCCAACGCAGCCGCCCGGTATCGACGCCCAGGACGGAACGCGCGATACGGACGGCATCGATCGCGTCGGTCTTACCAACGCCGCGCCGGGCCGCCGCGGTCATCGCTGGGGGCTCGACGACTTGCAAACCGCCGCCCGTCATCCGCTGCGTCAAGCCTGCTCCGTAGGAGCCGACCCCCTCGATCACGACCAGCGCCGGCTGGTCGGCAGATTTTCGGGTAATCCAGCTATGCGCGCGATCCATTCCTGCCGGCGTATTCGGAAACTCCGCCTGATCCGCAACCGCCCCGTTTGCAGCGCTGACCAGCGCTAACGAGTGCGTGGCCGCATGGGTATCGACTCCGATGACAAACGCATACCGCTCTGCAACGATGGACATGGCGACGTGTTGCTCCTTCCTGTAGGCGACGTCGTCGGCGTCGGCCCGGAAGAAGTCTTCGAGGCAGGCCTGTAACGGGCCACGACTCGCGGCAACGAGTCGGGCAGGCTTCTAATCAAGCCACCGAAGCAAGACCGGGTCGGCGCCGCCGCCCCCGGCCGGGCGGACAGATCCCGGGAAGAGCACCCACCACGGGGCCAAGCGATTCATGAGTCACACCCAACCAGGACGACGACACCGATCCTGCCAGCCAGCACCGGGCCAGCCATACCAAGACTTACAGGTGGTTCAATGCGCTCAACTCCGCTGACGCCGGGGCGGTGTTCGCCGAGTTGATCCGGGCCGGGTTGCAGGCTCTGATCGAGGCTGAAGCCACCGAGGCGATCGGCGCCGGCCGCTACGAGCGAGCCCAGGGCCGGACCACGCAGCGCAACGGGCACCGCCCCAAGACCGTGTCGACCACCTCCGGTGATGTCGAGGTGCAGATCCCCAAACTGCGTGCCGGGTCGTTCTTCCCGTCCCTGCTGGAGCGACGCCGCCGCATCGACAAGGCGTTGCACGCGGTGATCATGGAGGCCTACGTGCACGGGGTATCGACGCGCAGCGTCGATGACCTGGTCGCCGCGATGGGAGTGGGCTCGGGGGTGTCCAAATCAGAGGTGTCGCGCATCTGCGCTGGCCTGGACCGTGAAATCGAAGCTTTCCGCACCCGCAGCCTGACCCACACCCAGTTCCCGTACGTGTTCTGCGATGCCACCTTCTGCAAGGTCCGCGTCGGCGCGCATGTGGTGTCTCAGGCCCTGGTGGTGGCCACTGGGGTCTCCATCGACGGCACCCGCGAAGTGCTGGGAACCGCCGTCGGCGATAGTGAGTCGTTTGAGTTCTGGCGCGAATTTTTGGCCAGCCTCAAGGCCCGTGGGCTCACTGGGGTGCATCTGGTGATCTCAGATGCCCACGCCGGCCTCAAGGCTGCGGTGGCACAGCAGTTCACCGGATCATCGTGGCAACGCTGCCGGGTGCATTTCATGCGCAATCTGCACGGCGTGGTGGCCGCCAAGCACGCGCCGGCGGTCACTGCGGCGATCAAGACGGTCTTCGCCCACACCGAACCGGCCGAGGTCGCCGCTCAGTGGGACCAGGTCGCCGACACCTTGGAGGCGACATTTCCCAAGGTGGCGGCGATGATGGCCGAGGCCAAGACCGACGTCCTGGCGTTCACCGCATTCCCGCGGGCGCACTGGCAGAAGATCTGGTCGAACAACCCGATCGAGCGGCTCAACAAGGAGATCAAGCGCCGCGCCGATGTCGTGGAGATCTTCCCGAATCCGGCGGCGTTTCTGCGTTTGGCCACTGCCGTGGTCATCGAAGCCCACGACGAATGGCAGGTCACCCGTCGCTACCTGTCCGACATCTCCATGGCCGAGCTACGCAAGGTCATCGCCGCCAAACACGCCGCCATCACCGAACCGCTAGCCGAGCACCGCCAAATCGCCTAGCATCCAGCATGACTCGTTGATCACCACGCGTGACTCACGCCGATCCGAAGTCCACCACCCCACGGGGCACTGCCATATCCGGCTGAGGTGAGCCCCTCGTAGTGGTCCAGTCGTTGTGGGACTCTGATGCCCGATCTTCGGGCAGGAAGAATCGACGACGACATGGCAGCCAAGAAGCGCCGGCGGCACACGCCGGATCAGATCATCCGCAAGCTCGCCGAGGGCAACAAGCTCCTCGGCGCCGGCCAGGAGCTCTCCGAGGTGTGCCGGCACCTGGAGATCACCGAGTCGACCTGGCATCGCTGGGTCGCCCAGTACGGCGGCATGAAGGC
>NZ_UWOA01000015.1:0-88862 GCF_900604305.1 Mycobacterium sp. P7213 | reverse complement strand
GGCTGGGGGAGGGGCCCGATGATCTGGCCCCCTTCGAGCCGGGCGCGTTCGTCGACGCGCTGCTCGGTTGAGCGCTCCGGCCTTGATCGTGACCGTCTTGTGACCTCGGCTCGGCCATAAGGTAATTTTTGCCTGTGATCCCCTCAGCGTTTGGCGCGGTCGCGCGCTGTCTCACCCCCCTCCTTGCCGTTGCGGCCCTGGCCGGCGCGGGCGTCGCCCAGGCCGACGGTGACAACCCGCTGGGCGGCATGCCCTTCTATGTCGACCCCATCTCCAAGGCGATGCATGCCTCCAACGCACAGCCGGACAGCGCCGAGCTGGCGCGGGTGGCCAACACCCCTCAGGCGTACTGGCTGGACCAGGCGTTCGGGGTGGGATCTGTCGGCTCCACGGTGGCCCGGCACACCGGCGCGGCCGCCGCGGCCGGTGCAATGCCGGTGCTGGTGCTCTACGCCATCCCGCACCGTGACTGCGGCAGCTACGCCGCGGGCGGATTCTCCTCCGGCTCGTCCTACCGGGCCTGGATCGACAGCGTCGCCGACGGGATCGGCGGCAACCCGGCCGCGATCGTCCTCGAGCCCGACGCGCTCGCAATGGCCGACTGCCTCTCCGGTGATGCACGTCAGGAGCGCTTCGACCTGATCAGCTACGCCGTCGACACGCTGGGCCGCAACCCGGCCACGGCCGTCTACGTCGATGCCGGGCACTCGCGATGGGTGAGCGCCGGAGAGATGGCCAACCGGCTCAACCAGGCCGGTGTGGGGCGTGCGCGCGGTTTCGCCCTGAACTCCACGAACTACTTCACCACCGAAGAGGAAATCGGCTACGGCGAAGAGATCTCGGGGATGACCGGCGGCGCGCACTACGTCATCGACACCTCCCGTAACGGTGCCGGCCCGGCCGAAGGCGATCCCTTCTACTGGTGCAACCCCAGTGGACGGGCGCTGGGCACGCCGCCGACCGCCAACACCGCCGGGCAGCACGCCGACGCCTACCTGTGGGTCAAGCGGGTCGGGGAGTCCGACGGCAGCTGCGGCTCCGGCGAACCCGCCGCGGGACATTTCGTCAGCGAGTACGCCATCAACCTGGCGCGCAACGCGGGCTGACCGGGCAGAACTAGCGTCCGGTCGCGAAGTAGTAGTACTTCGATGGCCTTCTCGACCCGGCTTCGCGAACAGCAGTCCCACGGCAACGACTTCGAATAGTCGGTCGAGGCCGGACTACAGTGGCGGCATCGGCTAGAGGGGAGTCTTCCCATGATCGAGCTGCTGCCGGACATGCCGCAGGGAGTGACCGGAATTCGTGTTTCGGGGCGCCTGCGCGGCGACGAACTGCGTGAGATCAAGCCCTCGCTGCACGACCTGCTGCGCGACGGCGGCGATGTCAGGATCGTGGAGGTCATCGACTCCGACTACGAGGGATTCGGGCCCGGCGGGCTGCTCGAGGACATCAAGCTCGGTCTCGGCGCCGTACTGCCGCATCACTCGGCGTTCAAACGCATCGCGATCGTCTCCGACAAGGAGTGGGTTGCCCACGTCCTGCATGCGCTGGAGTGGATGATCCCCGGCGAGCTCAAGGTGTTCGGTCTCGATGACGTCGAACGTGCCAAGGAATGGGCCGCCGGCTGAGCGGCGGGTGACCGTCGACGGCAACGCCCCGGTCGTATGGTCAAGCGGTGACGATCAGCTATGACGAGACGCTGCGCGAACGGATCCGGACGCATCTGGGCGGGCACGCCCGCCGGACCGTGACCGACCCGTCGAAGCGGAACGCGGCGGTCGCGGTGGTGATCGTGGACTCCGAAGTCGGCGAAGACCGGGCCGACCCCGCGCCGGTGGACGACTGGATCGCCGGTCGGCCCATGCCCGAGGCTGGTCTTGACGGTCGCATGGTCGACGTATCCGGGGGTGCTGCATTCCTCTTGTGTCGCAGAGCCTCTCGACTCACCTCGCATGCCGCGCAGTGGGCGCTGCCCGGTGGCCGCCTGGATCCCGGTGAAACCGCGGTCGACGCGGCACTGCGCGAGCTGGACGAGGAGGTCGGCATCAGGCTGCCCGACTCCGCCGTGCTGGGTCTGCTCGACGACTATCCGACCCGCTCGGGATACGTCATCAGCCCGGTGGTGATCTGGGGCGGGGGGCGGCTCGATCTCCGTCCCGCGCCGGCCGAGGTGGTGGCGGTCTACCGCGTAGGGCTACATCAGCTGCAGCGCGATGACTCGCCGCGATTCGTCAGCATTCCCCAGAGTCCCCGTCCGGTCGTGCAGATCCCGCTGGGCAATGACCTCATCCACGCGCCGACCGGGGCGGTGCTGTTACAACTGCGATGGTTGTGCCTGGAAGGCCGAGGCGACCGGGTCGACGAGTTGGAGCAACCGGTATTCGCCTGGAAATAGGTTCCGGCGCAGGCGCCGGGCCCTAGGCTGCGCTGCATGATCAAAGACCGTGCGGCAGTGGTCGCGGGCAGTATCCGGCTGGCGTCGGGTATCTCGTTTCTGGTCGATCCGCTGCGGGCGAACCGGCTGTGGGGAGAGCCGGATGATCCGGGGCCGTCCGCGCGCCTACTGCTTCGGTCGATGGGCTACCGCGATGCTCTGATCGGGGGGCTGTTGCTGTACGCGGCGGCGTGTGGCCGGGACACCCGCGGCTGGTTTCTGGCGTCCGGTGGTGCTGACGCGGCCGACCTGCTGGGCGGGATGAGCGTGCACGCCGACCTCAAGCGCGGCCAGCAGATCATCGGCCTCGGTGGAGCGATCGTCGGCATCGGCGTCGGGCTCTGGGGTGCCACGCGCCGACCCGCTACGGCACACCCCTAGATGGTGCCGGGCGTCCGCTTTGGTGCTGAGATTGCGCCCAGGGCTGTACATTCCGCGGTATCCGCGACCCTGGACGCAATCTCAACCTCGGGGACGAAAACTACTTCGGTGGCATCCGAATGCCGCCGTCCACGCGGACGACCTCGGCGTTCATGTAGGAGTTGGTGAGCAGTTCCACCACCATCGACGCCAACTCCTCGGGCTTGCCGAGCCGGTGCGGGAACAGTACGGACTCACCGAGCTTGGCCTTGAAGGCCTCCGAGGCCTCGCCCTCGCCGTAAATCGGGGTGTCGATGAGACCGGGGGCCACGGTGTTGACACGGATGCCCGCCGCTGACAGGTCCCGGGCGACCGGCAGGGTCAGGCCCACGACGCCGCCCTTCGACGACGAGTAAGCGGCCTGGCCGATCTGGCCGTCAAAAGCCGCAACACTGGTCATGTTGACGATTGCGCCCCGCTCGCCGGTGTCGGTGAACTCGTTGCGGCTCATCGCGGTGGCCGCGATCCGGATGCAGTCGAAGGTGCCGACCAGGTTGATGGCGAGAACCTTCTTGTAGGCGTCGAGGTTGTGCGCCGACTCGAACTCGCCGTCCTTGCCGATGGTGCGCTGAGCCCAGCCGATACCGGCCGAGTTCACCAGCGCCCGCAGGGGACCCAGGTCGGTCGCGGTGTTGACCGCGTCGATGATCTGCTCGGTGCTGGTCACGTCGACGGACACGAACACGCCGCCGATCTCGTGGGCCAGCGCCTCGCCCTTGTCCGCCTGCAGGTCGGCGACGACGACCCGTGCGCCCCTGTCGGCCAACTGGCGGGCAGTGGCCGCGCCGATTCCTGATGCGCCACCGGTGACGATCGCGCTTGCTCCATTAATATCCACGAATGACACCCTACTTGGACGGTGTTCCGCGCTACGATTCGGGAAGCCGAAAGGCCGATTTTTTATCATGCCCCAATAAGCACAGTTATGTCAATCTGGCTGGCTTTCTACCGAACTACTGACTAAAACTGTTGCGGGTGATCTAATTTCGGGTGGGGTTCCGCGTTCCGCGGTGCGTTGAAGGGCATTTCAAGGGGTTTCCATGGCTGGTGTCGTCGCGATGACCGGTCCGCAGGGGGGGCGTTCGCTCCGCCGTGGTCGCGTAGTTCTCGCTGTCGTAAGCGTTCTCGCCGTCTTCGCCGGCATGGCAGGGCTTGTCACGGCGTCGCCGTTGTCCGCCCGGTCGTCGGCCGCTGTGTCACAGGACGTAACGCTGACCGCGGGTGACATCGGGTTCGTCATGGGCGGCAGCGGGATTCCGCTGCCGTCGGATGGCTACGTCAACGCTGCCAACCTGCTGTACCTGCAGTCGCATGGCTTTACCGGAACCGCGGAATCGCTCTTCACCCCCCAGCTGTACTTTCCGGGCAACATCTCGATGGTCCAGGGCGCCCAGATCCTCGCTGAGGCAATCAACAAGGAGATCGCCACCGGGCAGGTGAACGCCGACAACCCGGTGTATGTGTTCGGCTACTCGCAGAGTTCGGCAATGTCGTCGATGACGATGGAACAGCTTCGCCAAGAGGGCGTAGCGCCCGAGGATGTTCATTTCGTGCTCGTGGGGAATTCCGCGAACCCGAACGGCGGTCTGCTCCAGCTGCTGAACTTCTGGGGCGGGGACCTTACCTTCTGGAACGGGATGACTCTTGGGCATCCGACCCCGGACTACTTCACCACCGATGTCTATACGATGGAATATGACGGTTACGCCGACTTTCCCCGTTACCCGCTGAACCTGATATCGTCACTCAATGCCGTCGTCGGCATGTTCTCTACACATATCGGCTATTTCGGAGTCGGTGCCGACGATATCGCCAACGCAATTCAGTTGGAGACCACCGGGGACAGTCTCACCAATTACTATGTGATCCCCGCTGATTCGCTGCCGTTGCTAGATCTGCTACGGGTGAATCCCGTCTGGGGGAACCCCCTGGCAGACCTGTTGGAACCGAGCTTGCGCATCCTGGTGAATTTGGGCTACGGCAGCTTAACCGAAGGCTGGAACCAGGGGCCGGCCAACGAGCTCACGTCGTTCAGTTTCGACCTGTTGCCGAGCAACATCAGCTGGGCCGAGGTCAACGCCGCTCTGAGTGGTGCCTGGTCGGAAGGTGTCCAGGCGGCATTTCGTGCCCTGCAGGACCCGGCGAATTACGTCTGGGGCTCGTTTATGGAGCAGGAACCGTTCTCGACGCTGTGGAACGCGGCCCAGCGCGTGTTTCTTGATATCCAGAACCCCACCCCGCTGTTCGGCGGCCTTTTCGGCGGTTCGGCGATGGCGACCGACGCCGGGGACCCGCCGGATTTCCTGAGCTCCCTCGGGTCTCTTTTTGACGGGAATCCTGATTTGTCCTGGATCGGCGATTTCTTCGGCCTCGACACGACTATCCCCGCCTAATTTCAGCTTCGGCCCGTTGGTTCGGGTTAGCCGTAGAAAGGTCAATCGCAATGAATCGTCGTCTACGCCGCAGTGCGGGTCGCAGCGCAACTGGTCGGATGAGTCGCGCGACAGGCGGTATCGCGGCGGCCTTGACGCTCGCCCTGGCGCCCATGGCGACACCTCCGTCGGCGCAGGCGGATTTCGACTTCTTCGACCCGGGAACCTGGTTCGACACGGCCGATGTCAACCCGGTCGGCGTCGATCTCGCAGACATCGGCATTGCCAGCTTCGACCCGGGGGGCGCCGACTTCGACCCGTTCGTACCCGCTGACTGGGCTCAGCTCTATCAGGACAGCTTCTATCTCCCGGTCCACGACGCCCTTGAGGGCTTCCTGCACAACGCCGGAAACCAGCTCCTGATCGACCTGATCAACACACCGTTCGTGCTCACGTTCGGCCGGTATCTGATCGGTGACGGCATTGACGGCTTCAACGGTGCCAACATTTCGTTGTTCGGGTGGCTCGGTCTGGGAAACCTTGGCGACGGCGGGTTCCTATTCGGTGACGGCGGCGACGGTGCGGCCGGCGTCGCCGGGGTCAACGGCGGCGTGGGCGGTGACGGCGGCGACGCCGGTTTGTTCGGCAACGGTGGTGCGGGCGGTCAGGGCGCCGCGGCCTACGTCGGTCCGGGCGGCGTGGTCATCGAGGCCGGTGCGGGTGGCCAAGGCGGTACCGGCGGAATGTGGTTCGGCGACGGTGGTGTCGGCGGACGTGGCGGTACCGGCTTCCATGACACCTTCGACGGCACGTCGTTGGTGACGCACGCCGGGGGTACCGGTGGGGCGGGGGGTGACGCCCTGGCCGGTTGGGGATTCGGCGGAACCGGTGGCCGCGGCGGCGCCGGCTGGGCCGGTGTCAACGGTCCCGATGTGACCGCTTTGAACGGCGGCGCCGGCGGTAACGGCGGCGTGGGCGGTAATGCCGGGTGGCTCTTGGGCTTCAGCGGTAACGGCGGCGCCGGTGGGGTCGGCGGAGTGGGGGCGGCCGGCGGCGTCGGCACCGCCAGCCAGCCCAACGGTGGTAACGGCGGTGACGGCGGTGACGGCGGCCGTGGTGGTGCTGCGGGCGCTGGCGTCGGCTGGCTCGGCGCGGTCGGCCAGGCCGGCGACGACGGTGACGGCGGCGCCGGTGGCGCGGGTGGCGCAGGTCTGACCAACCCGTTCGGCACCGGCGGTCACGGTGGCAACGGCGGCGCGGGAGGGGCCGGCGGGTTCGGTACGACCGGTGGGAACGGCGGTGCCGGGGGAGTCGGTGGTGCCGGCGGCAGCGGCCGGGTCGGCGCCAATGGCGGTGACGGTGGAAACGGCGGTGCCGCGGCCGATCAGACCGGTAGTTCTGGTGGCCGCGGCGGTAACGGTGGTGCTGGCGGCAACGGTTCGCTCGGTGCCGGCGGCGACGGCGGCGACGGCGGCAACGGGGGTTCCGCCGGAAGTACCCCCGGCGGACTGGGCAAGCCCGGCGAGCCCAACGTCGACGGCACCGGTGGCGCCGGAGGCGTCGGCGGTGCGCCCGGCGTACGTCCCTAACACGGCCGCATAACCCGTCAGCGAACCCGGGTCCCGCGCCGATTTCCGCGCGCGAGGGCCCAGTCGGGCCTTTTCCTGCCGTCTTCCCGGCTCACCGCTGTGAGCAGGTGGTCACACATCTGCAACGGAGCGGCGCTAGAGCCGAAACAACTGTTGCGCATGGTTATGACCAGCCGGGTTCATCTGGCAACCGGCCGCGGCAGAGGAGGTTTGGTGCATGGATCAATTCCCGACGATGGGCGTACCCGACACCGGTGACACTGCCTGGATGCTGATCAGCGCCGCCCTGGTGCTGTTGATGACGCCAGGTCTGGCGTTCTTCTACGGCGGCATGGTCCGGGTCAAGAGTGTCTTGAACATGATCATGATGAGCATCAGCGCCATGGGTGTGGTGACCGTGCTCTGGGTGCTCTACGGTTTCTCACTCGCGTTCGGCGATGATGTCGGCAACGTGGCGGGAAACCCCACTGACTATTGGGGATTGAAGGGCCTCATCGGGGTCAACGCGGTCGCGGCCGATCCGGCGAGTGGCACGCCTGCGATCGAGATTCCGCTGGTCGGCACGGTGCCGGCGACCGTTTTCGTGGGATTCCAGATGATGTTCGCGATCATCACGGTCGCGTTGATCTCCGGAGCGGTGGCCGACCGGATGAAGTTCGGCAGTTGGTTGTTGTTCTCGGCCCTGTGGGTAAGCGTCGTGTATTTCCCGGTCGCCCACTGGGTCTTCGCATTCGACGACGGCACCGCCCCGCACGGCGGTTGGATCGCCAACAAACTTCATGCGATCGACTTTGCGGGCGGCACCGCGGTCCACATCAACGCGGGCATGGCTGCCCTGGTGCTGGCACTCATACTCGGCAAACGCCAAGGATGGCCCGCCCTTCCGATGCGGCCGCACAATCTGCCGTTGGTGATGCTTGGCGCCGGCCTGTTGTGGTTCGGGTGGTACGGATTCAACGCCGGATCGGCGGTGAGCGCCAACGGTGTTGCCGGCTCGACCTTCATCACCACGACCGTCGCGACAGCCGCTGCGATGCTGGGATGGTTGCTCGCCGAACGGATCCGCGACGGTCACGCCACTTCGCTGGGGGCAGCGTCGGGAATCGTGGCCGGTCTGGTGGCGATCACGCCGGCGTGTGCGTCGGTAGATGTTGTCGGCGCGCTGGTTGTGGGTGGGGTTGCCGGTGTCGCCTGCGCATTGGCGGTGGGCCTGAAATACCGCTTCGGATTTGATGATTCGCTGGATGTTGTGGGAGTGCACCTGGTCGGCGGTCTCGTCGGAACCCTGCTGGTGGGCCTGGTCGCGGCGCCCACCACAGCTGCTATCGACGGTGCGTCAGATGTGTCTCCCGGCCTGTTCTACGGCGGCGGTTTCGATCAGCTGTGGCGCCAGCTCATCGGTGCGTCCAGCGTCGCGTTGTACTCGGCTGTCGGAACGGCGATCTTGGCCTTGATCCTCAAATACACCATCGGACTGCGGCTGGATGCCGAGGATGAGGCCTCGGGCATCGATGAGGCCGAGCACCTCCAAAGCGGCTACGACCTCGTGAGTACCCCCGGCAGTGCTGTTCTTGCTTACTCGGCTGAAGACAGGAGAGAACATGAAGTTGATCACCGCGATCGTGAAGCCGTTTACGTTGGAGGACATCAAGACTGGCTTGGAAGAGGCCGGAGTCTTGGGGATGACGGTCAGTGATGTCCAGGGATACGGAAGGCAGAAAGGCCACACCGAGGTCTATCGGGGTGCCGAGTACTCGATCGATTTCGTTCCCAAGGTGCGGATCGAGGTATTGGTCGATGACTTCACCGTGGACAAGATCGTCGAGATCATCGTGCGGGCGGCGCGTACCGGCAAGATCGGCGACGGCAAGGTCTGGGTCAGCGCGGTGGAGTCCGTGGTCCGGGTTCGGACGGGCGAACGCGGCGCCGACGCGGTATGAGTCTGTAGCGCGATCCGAGCCGATGTAGACGGTCATGAGCCGCACGGGGGCGAGTTGCCCGGCAGCTGACTTGGCGGCTGTTCGAGCCACATTGCGGTGTGCGACATCCGCGCAATGGGACTCGGTCGCGCTGCGCACGGTGTGGCGTGAGGTGCACGAGTCCTGGCTGGTTGCCAAGGCGACTGAGATCGGTGTTGTGCCCGGCAGTGGTTTTGCGCTAGTGGCAACCGGTTCGCTTGGCCGGCGTGAGTTGCTTCCGCACTCCGATCTGGACCTGCTGCTGGTGCACAATGACATGCCTGCCGATGTCGTGGGACGAATGGCGGAACTGCTCTGGTATCCGTTGTGGGACGCCAATGTTCGCCTCGATCACAGCGTTCGCACGATTCCGCAGGCGCTGCGGGTCGCCACCTCCGATATCCTCGCCGCACTGGCGATGCTGGACGCCCGCCATATCGCCGGCGATGAGCGGTTGTCGGCAGGGCTGATCGCCAGCGTCCGCCAGCAATGGCGCCACGGCATCAGCACCCGTTACGGCGAACTCATCGCCGTGACACACGCTCGCTGGCAGCGCAGTGGAGGCATAGCCGGCAGCGCCGAACCCGATCTGAAATGTGGCCGCGGCGGCTTACGCGATGTTCAACTGCTCGATGCGCTGACGGTGGCACATGCTTCCGGCCGCTCGACCAGGCCGCCGTATCAGCGCGGGGGTGCGTTGCGCGGTGCTCACCGCACGATGCTGGACGTCCGTACCGAACTTCACCGGGCCTGCGGGCGGGGCCAGGACCTGTTGTCGGGCCAGTACACCAATGAGGTCAGCGCCGCGCTGGACCTGAGCGACAGGTACGACCTGGCCGCCACGGTGCTTGATGCCGCGCACACGATCAACCGATGCGTCGATGCCGAATTCAACGCATTGGGTCATCGCGGGAAGTTGGCTGTGCGGGCGTAACGCCCCCGAGGAAGCCAATCTTTGGGCCAGCCCTGTCGCGTTTGGTCTAGCCCTTCTCGCGTGCTGAATTCTGATCTTGTCGAGGCGCCTATATCCCTGCCATTCGATCAAAATTTTCCCTTGGGTAAATTATAAGTCGAGTTATTGCCGGGAATACGGTCGCGGAATTCAGTGGCGATTATCGATGGTCACGCCAAGGGTCGGTTTCGTCCGCCGGCGGCGGACGGCGGGGGGCAAGCGGGCTGCAGAGACTCAGGCGCATGCCAGGAAGATTCAGATGTATGTCAGGAACGATAAGTACGTTGTGTGAAGGGGGTGAAACACGGACGAAACATAGGGATTGCGATGAGACGCTTCGGCAGGATGGCGGCCACGTTACTGGGTGCAGCAGGCGCAGCTTTGGTAGTCGGGTTTACCGGAGCCGGAGCAACCGGCATCGCGCAGGCGTCGCCTGCCTCTATTAGTGGTGTTGCCCCCCCTTCGGGTGTGACCGCGGCCTGCCCCCAGGCCTGCATCATCGGCCTCAACTGCGGCTGCATCCGCGGACGTACCTGCCCCGGTGACCGTCGGAAGCACGCGGTGCGCCCTCCTGAGGCGCGGCTCGACGGGGCTCCCGCCATCGCCGGCGATCAAGAGAGCGCACCCGGCCTCATACCAGCACCTGTTTTGGCATCACCGTAGGTTTGAAGCCGTAACGGGGGCCGCCCGACCCGAGGCCGCCACGTCCGCCGGCGCCCATCGGAGCCATTCCTGCCGGCACGGCGTGCATGCCTGCAGTCTCTTCCGCGGCAACCGTCCAGCCGGACCCCGTCGATGCGGCGAGCTGCGTGCCTGCCGTGGCCGACCAGCCGGCCGGCACTGACATCCCGCCCATCGTGGACGCCTGGCCCAGTCCTGCCAGCACCGGCGTTCCGGCCGCAGTCAGCGCCCCCACCGGTGGAGTCATGCCCGCCAAGACTCCCGAGCCCAGTCCCGCCGCAAGGCCGTCCATGCCCGAGACGTCGGATGCCAGGCTGGCCGGACCCGCGAGCGCGAGCGTGTGGCCCAGCGATACCGCCGTCGGTATGGCGGTGGCGACAAACCAGGCCGCTGTGTTCACACCGCCGTTAATGGCATTGGCGAACAGCGGTGTTCCGAGAAACAGGTCGACCGCGTTTGCGACGGGGCCGAGCGACCCATCGGCTGCCACGAGAGGCGACAGGAGCCCCTGCACTGCGCCCTGTAGCGAGGCAAGCGTTTGGGCCAGCTCCTGCTGGAGCCCACCGGTGGCACTGCCGGCCGTGGCGACCGCCGCCCCGATCGGATTGGTGGTCTGCGGCGCCGGAGTCATCGGGGTCAGCGCGGCAGCGCTGGACGACGCGGTGCTGTAGCCGAACATGGCCAAGGTGTCCTGGGCCCACATCTCCATGTAGTGCGCCTCGGTGGCCAATATCGCCGGGGTGTTCACTCCCAGGAAATTCGACGCGACCAGGGTCGCCAGCAGCGCCCGGTTGGCGGCGATGATCGCGGGAGACACCACGGCCGCGCGGGCGGCCTCGAATGCTCCTGCCGAGGCCATCGCCTGCGAACTGGCCTGGTAGGCGGCTGTCGAGGTGGCGTGTAGCCACGTGAGATAGGGAGTGACGGCGCTGGTCATTGCCGCTGACGCCGGCCCTGTCCACTCTTCGCCGGCCAGCTCGGAGATCACCAACTGCGCCGCCGCCGCCGATGCCTCCAGCTCCGCGGCCAGGCCGCCCCATGCCGAGGCGGCTGACATCAGCGGACCGGAACCGGCTCCGCTGTACATCCACGCGGACACGATCTCCGGGGGTAGTGCTCCAAAATCGAACGACATATCTGTATTCCCCTTCTCGTTGGTGGGGCGGGTTGCTAAACGGCCGTCGGCTTGGGCATGACAGTGCGCTTGACCCCATACCGCGGTGCGCCGAATCTCCCGACGCCGCGATCGCCGGCACCGGCTGCGGCCATGGCTGCCGGCACGGCGGCCATGGTGGGCACGGAATGCGGGGTGGCCATGCTGGTAGTCGCCGCCGCAAATCGGGCGGGGGCAGCGGCCGCCACCGGCTCGGTGCCCCAGCTGGGCGGTGCAGACAATGAGCCGACCGTGGTGGCCTGGGCCATCCCGGCCGCCACCGGCATCGCGCCGACGCCGGCCATGGTCGCAGGTGCCTCGTAGCCCATAAGGCCGGCGGCTCCCTCGGCGGCGATCTCTTCGGGGAAGTCGAGAAGACCACCACCGGCCAGACCAAGCACGGCCGAGCCGGCCGAAGCCCAGTTGCCCAACCCGACGTTGCCGATGTTGGCCAGGTTGCTGGACAGCACCGAAGAACTGCCGCTCGACGGCACACCCAGGATGTTGGTCAAGAACCACTGGAGCCCCGAGTCCATCGAGGACGTCGCCTGATTGGTCGCCTCGGCGGTGCCGTAGGCCGCAGCGTTCTGTCCCAGGACCTGCACCAACTGCTGGTGAACGGCTGCCGCCTGTTCGCTGATCGACTGATAGAGGTTCCCGTAGGTCGCGAAGAGCGCGGCCTGCAGCGCAGAGACCGGGTCGGTGCCAGCGGGCGCGATGACGGTGGTCGGGATGGCCGCCGCGCCGCTTTCGGCTGATAACACTTCTCCGATACCTGCGAGTTGGCCCGCCGCATGCGTCATTGCTTCAGGGAGTGTTTTCACAAATGACATGCATCCTCCTCGCAGAAAGTCGGGCCATAATGGGATGGTCCGACGGGCCGGTCTTCGATGTCCTGAAGCATTGCAGGAATCGGAGAGTCTAAGTAGATCGGTAACTTTTTCTTAGCGGCCGAGTGCGAATCCTTAACGGAAATAGCCGGGTTGTGAAAGCTCTGAAACGGCCGTTTAACGGATGAGAATTGCGGCATTAACTGTGCAATTTATCTAACGCTGCGGTTACAATTCTCGCGCCGCGGTTACCGCTCGCGGCGGCGGCCAGCCGCCCGCTTGGATCACCCGATGTCACGTTGGCCCGCCCGCGCCCGTCGTGAGCAGATATAGGCTGGCGGCGTGTTTGAATCCCTCTCCGACCGGTTGACCGGGGCCCTGCAGGGGCTGCGTAGCAAGGGCCGTCTCACGGACGCCGATATCGACGCCACTGCCCGCGAGATCCGGCTGGCCCTGCTGGAGGCCGATGTCTCGTTGCCGGTGGTGCGCGCGTTCATCGGCCGGGTCAAGGACCGTGCCAAGGGCGCCGAGGTCTCTGGTGCGCTCAACCCGGCTCAGCAGGTCGTCAAGATCGTCAATGAGGAGCTCATCGGCATCCTCGGCGGACAGACCCGGCAGCTGGTGTTCGCCAAGACCCCGCCCACGGTGGTCATGCTGGCCGGTCTGCAGGGCGCGGGAAAGACCACGCTCGCCGGCAAGCTGGCCACCTGGCTGCGCGGCCAGGGCCACACCCCGCTGCTGGTGGCCTGCGACCTGCAACGCCCGGGAGCGGTCAACCAGTTGCAGGTCGTCGGGGAGCGCGCCGGAGTCACGGTGTTCGCCCCGCACCCCGGGACTTCGGTCGCCGGCGATACCGGCACCCCCGGCGACCCGGTCGCCGTGGCCGCAGCCGGCCTGGCCGAAGCCAAGGCCAAGCACTTCGACGTCGTCGTCGTCGACACCGCCGGGCGCCTGGGCATCGATGAGGAGATGATGGCCCAGGCCGCGGCCATCCGCGATGCGGTGCAGCCCGACGAGGTGTTGTTCGTCCTAGACGCCATGATCGGCCAGGACGCCGTCACCACCGCCGATGCATTCCGCGAGGGCGTGGGCTTCACCGGGGTGGTACTCACCAAGCTCGACGGAGACGCCCGAGGTGGTGCCGCACTGTCGGTCCGGGAAGTCACCGGCGCGCCCATCCTGTTCGCCTCCACCGGCGAGAAGCTGGAAGACTTCGACGTCTTCCACCCCGACCGGATGGCCAGCCGCATCCTGGGCATGGGCGACGTGCTCAGCTTGATCGAGCAGGCCGAACAGGTCTTCGACGCCCGCAAGGCCGAAGAGGCAGCAGCCAAGATCGGTTCCGGCGAGCTCACGCTGGAAGACTTCCTCGAGCAGATGCTGGCGATCCGCAAGATGGGCCCGATCGGCAACCTGCTGGGCATGCTGCCCGGAGCCGGCCAGATGAAGGACGCGCTGGCCGCCGTCGACGACAGCCAGCTGGACCGTCTGCAGGCCATCATCCGCGGCATGACACCGGCCGAGCGGGCTGACCCGAAGATCATCAACGCCTCCCGGCGGCTGCGGATCGCCAACGGCTCGGGCGTCAGCGTCTCGGAGGTCAACCAGCTCGTCGACCGGTTCTTTGAGGCCCGCAAAATGATGTCGTCGATGATGGGCGGGATGGGCCTGCCCGGGCTGGGCCGCAAGAGCTCCAACCGCAAAGCCAAGGGTAAGGCCGGCAAGAAGGGCAAGGGCCGCGGCCCGACCCCACCGAAGTCGAGGGGGCTGTTCGGCCCCGGCATGCCCGCCGGTTTCCCCGACCTGTCGCAGATGCCCGAAGGCCTCAACGAGCTGCCTCCCGGGCTGGCCGACTTCGACCTGTCCAAGCTGAACTTCCCGGGCCAGAAGTAATTTGGCGCTCCACGTTTCCGGTCGCGGGCTGCCCGACGAACAGCTTGTCGAATACTGGATCGTCGACGGCGAGATCAGCCTCGAGCCGGTCGATGGCGCCGACACCGTCTTCTCCGACGGCTGGATCATCCCGGGCCTGGTCGACGCGCACTGTCACGTCGGGATCGGGCCCGGTGGTCCGGTGGACGTCGACGAGGCGGTGCGCCAAGCGGAGACCGAACGCCGCGCCGGGGTCCTGCTGATCCGTGACGCGGGCTCACCGGTCGACACCCGCGCATTCGACGACCGTGCCGACCTGCCGCGCATCATCCGCGCCGGGCAGCACCTCGCCCGGACCAAGCGCTATATTCCCGGGCTGCCGATCAACGTCGATGACGAGGATCGGCTTCCGGAAGCCGTTGCTGCCCAAGCGGTTCGGGGCGACGGCTGGGTGAAGCTGGTAGGGGACTGGATCGACCGGGGTGTGGGTGATCTTGCGCCGCTGTGGTCCGACGACGTGTTGAAGTCGGCCATCGATGCCGCGCACGCCAACGGCGCCCGGGTCACCGCGCACGTCTTCGGCGAGGAGGCGCTGCCCGGCCTGATCAACGCCGGCATCGACTGCATCGAGCACGGCACCGGCATCACCGACGACATCATCGCGATGATGCTGGCCAACGGCACCGCCCTGGTGCCGACGCTGATCAATATCGACAACTTCCCCGGGATCGCCGACTCGGCGGCCAAGTACCCGACCTACGCCGCACACATGCGCGCGCTGCACGCCACCTGCCGATCACGGATCGGTGCGGCCCGCGAAGCCGGGGTGCCGATCTACGCCGGTACCGACGCGGGCGGCATGGTGGCCCACGGCCGGATCGCCGATGAGGTGGACGCGCTGTCCCAGGTGGGCCTCAGTCGCACTGAGGCACTGGGCGCGGCCTGCTGGGATGCCCGGCGCTGGCTGGGGGCACCGGTGCTGGAGCATGGCGCTTCGGCCGACCTGGTGTGTTTCGCCGACGACCCGCGCAGCGGCCCCGAGGTGCTCGGGCGTCCCGACCTGGTGATGCTGCGCGGCCGGGTGTATTGACTCCGCTGAGCGTGCAGAGTTATTCGGCCCGAACTGGGGGTGCCGGACAACCCTGCCCAGTCGCGGGTCTAGAGCGAGCCGACACTCGACATCGGAGACTGTGCGAAACCCCAGTCCAGTAGGGCCGCCGCCTGGTCCCAATAGGTCGGCCCGCCCTCATGGATCAGCCCGTACATCATCGCGACCACCAGCCGCCGGCCGTCGCGGGACGCTCCGCCGACATAGGTCTTGCGGGCAGCATCGGTGAAGCCGGTCTTGCCGCCGAACGCCCCCGGATACCGGGCCAGCAGCTCGTTCATATTCACGATCGGACGCTCCCCGGAATCGGTCGGGAACGTCGCGGCGGGCTGCGCGGTGATCTCGGCGAACACCGGGTTGGCCATCGCCGCCCGGAAGATGGCCGCCAGGTCGTGCGGGGTGCTGGCGCCCGGACCGCCGGGGCCGTCCAGCCCGGACGGGGTACTGGCGTGGGTGGCGGTCGCGCCGACCGCAGCGGCCTTGGCGTTCATCTTCGCCACCGCCAACTCGGGCCCGCCGAGCATGTCCGCCAGCGCGTTGGCGGCGTCGTTGCCCGAAACCAGCAGCAGGCCTTCCAGCAGCTGCCGCGCGGTGTAACTGTGGTCGGCCTTGACCCCGACACAATTGCACTCCACGTGGGTGTCGGCCGGGGTGGCGACCATGGTGTCCTCGAGGTTCAGTTCGTCGAGCACCACCAATGCCAGCAGGACCTTGATCGTGCTGGCCGGGGGAGTCGCGGCGTAGCCGTTCTGCTCGGCGAGCACCTGCCCGGAATCCAGGTCAGCGATGAGCCAGTTCGGGGCGGGGCCGACCGGCACCGGCGCCGAGCCGAGCGGCTGCGCAGCATCGGCGTGGGCCGCCACGGCGGGAGAGGCGAACACTGTTGCGAGAGCCGCGATTGCGGCCAAGATTTTCCGCATGGCGGCCTACCTTACCGCTGTGGTGTTCAATCGAGGAATGCTGAGCCAACAAGAAATTTCGGACCGCTGGGAGATCCAGCAGCTGCTGGTCGACTACTCGACCGCGATCGACACCCGAAACTTCGACGGTCTGGACGCGGTGTTCACCCCCGATGCCTACATCGACTACCGCGCCTTGGGCGGCATCGATGGGCGCTTCCCGGAGGTGAAGGCGTGGCTGGCCGAGGTGCTGCCCAATTTCGCCACCTACTCTCACATGCTGGGGCTACCGGCGATCCGCGTCGACGGCGACGGCGCCACCGCGCGCACCTTCTGCTTCAATCCCATGGTGTTCAGCGGGGAGAATGACCCGATGATGCTGGTGGGGCTGTGGTACGAGGACGAGTTCGTCCGCACCGCCGACGGTTGGCGGATGAGCCGGCGCTCCGAGACCAAGTGCTTCCAGAAGATGCCCTGAGGCGATTTCTGCTGACCGGCCTGCTTCTGGCACAATGGGCGGCTGTCCGCCGTGTGACGCGACCCTGTTGGGGCTCCGCGCGGGGTGACACAACCACGCGAGGCAAAACCGGATGTGGGCAATCCCGCCCACATCGCTGAATTGCAGCGTGATATCGCAGGAGTATTCATGGCTGTCAAGATCAAGCTCACCCGCCTCGGTAAGATCCGCAATCCGCAGTACCGCATCGCGATTGCCGACGCGCGCTCCCGCCGGGACGGCCGCGCCATCGAGGTCATCGGTCGCTACCACCCGAAGGAAGAGCCGAGCCTGATCGAGATCGACTCGGAGCGCGCCCAGTACTGGCTGTCGGTCGGTGCCCAGCCCACCGAGCCGGTGCTCAAGCTGCTGAAGATCACCGGTGACTGGCAGAAGTTCAAGGGCCTGCCCGGCGCCGAGGGCCGCCTGAAGGTCAAGCCGGCCAAGCCGAGCAAGCTGGAGCTGTTCAACGCTGCGCTGGCCGAGGCCGAGGGTGGCCCGACCACCGAGGCCACCACCGCCAAGAAGAAGAAGGCGCCGGCCAAGAAGACTGAGAAGGCGGCTGACAAGGCTGACGAGAAGGCTGAGGCTTCCGCCGA
This sequence comes from Mycobacterium sp. P7213, assembly GCF_900604305.1. NCBI lineage: Bacteria > Bacillati > Actinomycetota > Actinomycetes > Mycobacteriales > Mycobacteriaceae > Mycobacterium > Mycobacterium sp. P7213. The sequence goes on along the minus strand of NZ_UWOA01000015.1, from coordinate 71,499 downwards.
GGCCGCCGAGGCTCCCGCTGCTGAGGCCGCCGAGTCGGCCAGCGAGAGCTGACCGCGGCCATGAGTGCCGTAGTGGCAGACGCCGTCGAGCACCTGGTGCGCGGCATCGTCGACAACCCCGATGACGTACGAGTCGACATGGTGACCAACCGCCGCGGCCGCACCGTCGAGGTGCACGTGCACCCCGACGACCTGGGCAAGGTAATCGGTCGCGGCGGTCGCACCGCCACTGCGTTGCGCACCCTCGTCGCCGGTATCGGTGGACGCGGCATCCGCGTGGACGTGGTGGACACCGACCGGTAGTCGGCCGGCTCATGGAGCTGACGGTCGGGCGGGTGGTCAAAGCCCACGGCATCGGCGGCGAAATCGTCGTCGATGTCCGAACCGACGATCCGGAGCTCAGGTTCGCGCCGGGTGCGACGTTGCACGCCCGTAAATCCGGTGCGCCGCAACGCGACTACGTGGTCGAGGCGGCTCGCCCTCATGGCGCACGTCTGTTGGTGCGGTTGGCCGGGATCGGCGACCGCGACGGTGCCGACGCGTTGCGCGGCAGCATTTTCGTCGTCGACTCCGCCGACCTTCCGCCGATCACCGAGCCGGACACCTACTACGACCATCAGCTCGAGGGTCTGCAGGTGCGCACCGTGGCGGGGGAGGAGATCGGCTCCGTGACCGAGGTGCTGCACACGGCTGCCGGCGAGCTGCTGGCGATCAAGCGGACTGACGGCCGGGAACTGTTGGTGCCGTTCATCGCCGCGTTCGTGCCGTCGGTGTCGCTGGCCGACAACACTGTGGTGATCGAACCGCCCGACGGGCTGCTGGAGCTGGACGGGTAAAGCGCGGCATGCGAATCGATGTCGTCACGATCTTCCCCGACTACCTGGCCCCGATCCGTCAATCACTGCCCGGCAAGGCGATCGAATCCGGGATGGTCGCGTTCGAGGTTCACGACTTGCGGCGCTGGACTCACGATGTGCATCGCTCCGTGGATGACTCGCCCTACGGGGGCGGCCCCGGGATGGTGATGAAGGCGCCGGTCTGGGGTGAAGCGCTGGACGAAATCTGTTCGGAGCAGACTGTTCTCATCGTCCCGACCCCGGCGGGAACACTGTTCGACCAGGCCACCGCGCAGCGCTGGAGCCATGAAGAGCATCTGGTGTTCGCCTGCGGCCGTTACGAGGGCATCGATCAGCGGGTCGCCGACGACGCCGCTCGGCGGATGCGGGTCGAAGAGGTGTCGATCGGTGACTATGTGCTGGCCGGCGGGGAGCCCGCAGTGCTGGTGATGCTGGAGGCGGTGCTGCGGCTCATGCCCGGCGTGCTCGGCAATCCGGCGTCCCAACGTGACGATTCGCATTCGCCGGACCGCGACGGCCTGCTGGAGGGGCCGAGCTACACCCGTCCGCCGAGCTGGCGCGGCCTGGACGTGCCTGACGTGCTGCTCTCCGGTGACCACGCCCGGATCAACGCCTGGCGCCACGAGGCCGCCCTGGAGCGGACCCGCGAACGCCGTCCGGATCTACTGGAGCCCTAAGCCGTTACGGCGGCAACCCGCCTAGATCCGGCCGCCGGGGAAGATGGTCTTGACGGCCTCGGTGATGGTGGTACGGGCGGTGGCGTCGTCGCTGGGCTGCAGCGACTCGATCACCACGATGTAGCGGCGATCCGCCCCGACCACACCGGTCGACAGGTGCATCCAGTTGTTGCCGATGCAGCACATCCAGCCCTGCTTCACCGCCACCGGCTCGTCGTACAAGCCCTCCGGGATCCCGAAGCGCTGCGGGTAGCCGTCGAGGCCGCTCGGGGTGGACATTGCGAGGTCGTTCATGATGATGCTGGCCTGAGCCGGCGGCAGACCGCCGGAACCGTTGAGCAGCATGTCGTAGTAACGCGCCAGGTCGGGTGCGGTGCTGATGGTGTTCCACCAGGCACCGTTCGACGGCGGCGAGGTCCCGGCCAGGCCGTAGCGGCCGGCCACCCGGGTGATGATCGCGTTGCCGCCGTTCTGGCTCCAGAACGTCTCGGCGGCTCCGTCGTCGGACGCACGCAGCATGGAATCCAATGCGGCCCGGTCGTCGGCCGACAGGCCGGCTTCGGGCTTGCGGAGCAGCAGGTCGTCGGCGATGAACAGCTTGGCGACCGAGGCGGTGGCGATCGGCCTGGTGTTGCCGTTGGTGATCAACTGATGCGAGATCCGGTCCAGCACCGCCACCGAGATATTCGCGCCGACCTTGGCGGCATCGTCGGTGGCTTCCTGCATGCGTGCCGCCAGGCCATCGACCACCGCGGCGGGCTGAATCGCAGGCGCCCGGGGAGCTTCGATCGCGGTGGCCACCGGCGTCACCTCGGGCGTGCGGTACGGCGTCGGCCGTTGGGCGTCGGCGCCATAGACTTTCTCGTCGCAGCCGAACACCACTGTGGAGATCACCATGACGATGGTCAACACAAGCATCGATGGCCGCACGGCGGAAGGCCTCCTCAACAGCTAATCAGTCGCGTAGTTGCGCCGACGTCGGGTTTACGGGCTCGCCACACTGCTGCCACCGGCCCGCCGGTTAGGTTACCGCGTGGGCGTGCGGATCGCGCAGTTCGGTCGCCTCCAGAATTATCACGGCGGCGAGGTTCGGTGTGGAACGACCAGCGGCGATTTGCGCGATTTCACTGGTTGCGCTGCGTCTGGCACAATTGAGCAGTTGTCGCCTGCGGTTGATCTGCAGCGGAGTCCTGACGTCCCAGTCACCGCACAGCGCGACAACATGCCCGAACCCCATCGGCTCGGTAACCGTCTGCATGCTCACAACGCGTGTCGGCCGGTCCGGAGCCGCGACCCGCGAGGAAGTGTTTCCGCAATGAACACGCTGGACATCGTCGACAAGGCGTCGCTGCGCGACGACATCCCGGCCTTCGCCCCCGGCGACACGGTCAACGTGCACGTGAAGGTGATCGAGGGCTCCAAGGAGCGCATCCAGGTGTTCAAGGGTGTGGTCATCCGTCGGCAGGGTGGCGGCGTTCGCGAGACGTTCACCGTCCGCAAGGAGAGCTACGGCGTCGGCGTGGAGCGGACCTTCCCGGTGCACTCGCCCAACGTCGACCACATCGACGTCGTGGTGCGTGGTGACGTTCGGCGCGCCAAGCTGTACTACCTGCGTGAGCTGCGCGGCAAGAAGGCCAAGATCAAGGAAAAGCGCTGATCTTGCCCGAGCCGGGCTTTCTCCGGTCGGTCCCCGGTACCGCTGACGCGGTCATTACCCTGATCTCGTGACCGAAACCACGGGCTCATCACCCGAAAGTTCCCCCGAGGCTGCCGAGGCCGCCGAGGTGCCCGAGGACGGCAAGCACAGCACCCTGCGCGAGTCGGTCGTGCTGGTGACGATCGCGCTGGTGTTGTACTACCTGGTGCTGACGTTCGTGGCCCGCCCGTACCTCATTCCGTCGGAGTCGATGGAGCCGACGCTGCACGGCTGCCACGGCTGCGTCGGCGACCGCATCATGGTGGACAAGGTCACCTACCGCTTCGGCGCACCGCAGCCCGGTGACGTCGTGGTCTTCCGCGGCCCCCCGTCGTGGAATGTCGGCTACAAGTCGATCCGGTCCACCAACACACCGGTGCGCTGGGTGCAGAACGCGCTGTCGTTCATCGGGTTCGTCCCGCCGGACGAGAACGACTTGGTCAAGCGCGTCATCGCGGTAGGCGGCCAGACGGTTCAGTGCCGTAACGACACCGGCCTGACCGTCGACGGCAAGCTGCTGCACGAGCCCTACCTGAACCCGTCCACCCTGATGGTCGACCCGTTCGTCTATCCCTGCCTCGGCAACGAGTTCGGTCCGGTGACCGTGCCCGAGGGGCGGCTGTGGGTGATGGGTGACAACCGCACCCATTCGTCGGACTCGCGGGCGCACTGCGACTCGGTCCAGGCCCAGCCCGATCTGCAGCGCCGGATCCTGTGCACCGGAGAAGATCTGGACGCCGGCACCGTGCCGGTGGCCAACGTGATCGGCAAGACCCGGTTCATCGCCTGGCCGCCGTCGCGCTGGGGGCCGGTAAAATCGGTAAATCCCCAGAAGATGGCCGAGCAGGGCCCGTAACGATGGCTCCGGCCTGGCCGCCGCGCACGGTGATTCGTCGTTCACCGGGGCTGCGCACTCTGGAGTCGGCGCTGTACCGCAGTGGGCTCGGCCCGGTCGCCGGGGTCGACGAGGTCGGCCGCGGGGCTTGCGCCGGACCGCTGGTGGTGGCCGCCTGTGTGCTCGGGCCGGGCAAACCCGCGGCCCTGGCTGCGCTCGACGACTCCAAGAAGCTCACCGAGAAGGTCCGCGAGCAGCTGTTCCCGTTGATCTGCCGGTACGCGCTGGGCTACCACGTGGTGTTCATCGAGCCCGCCGACGTCGATGCGCGCGGTGTGCACGTGGCCAATATCGAGGGCATGCGGCGCGCGGTGGCTGGCCTGCCGCTGCGGCCCGGTTATGTGCTGTCCGACGGGTTCCGTGTCCCGGGCCTGCCGATGCCCTCGCTTCCGGTGATCGGCGGTGACGGGGCGGCGGCGTGCATTGCCGCGGCGAGCGTGCTGGCCAAGGTCAGTCGGGACCGCTACATGGCGACGCTGGACGTCGACCACCCCGGCTATGGCTTCGCGGTGCACAAGGGCTACTCCACCGCGGCGCACACCGCGGCACTGTCTGCGCTAGGACCGTGCAGCCAGCATCGCTTCTCGTTTATCAATGTGCGCAACGTGGCACTCGCCTTGGCCGGGACTGGCGCGGCGACTGGGACAATGGGGACGAACCGAGCAGAAGGACGGCTGAGCAGATGAGTGCCGAGGATCTCGAGAAGTACGAAACCGAGATGGAACTCTCGCTGTACCGCGAATACAAGGACATCGTGGGCCAGTTCAGTTACGTGGTGGAGACCGAACGGCGCTTCTACCTCGCCAACAGCGTGGAGATGGTGCCCCGCAACGCCGACGGCGAGGTGTATTTCGAGCTTCGGCTGGCAGATGCCTGGGTGTGGGACATGTACCGCCCGGCCCGGTTCGTCAAGCAGGTGCGGGTGGTCACCTTCAAAGACGTCAACATCGAAGAGGTCGAGAAGCCCGAGCTGCGGCTGCCGGAGTAGCCGCCGGCTAGCCGCACCCACTGACCTGACACTCGCGCGGCGTCTTGCCGAACCACCGGCGACACGATCGGTTCAGCGCGCTTTGCTCGGTATAGCCGAGCAGGACGACGATCTGACGTACCGGTAACCCAGGCTCGGCAAAGTACCTCATCGCCTGGATGCGGCGCTGCTCGTCGATGATGTCTCGGCCGCTGACACCTTCGATCGCCAATCGTCTTTGCAGGGTCCTCGGATGCAGGGCCAGTTCGGCGGCGATGACGTCGATGCTGCACTGACCGGTGGGCAACAGCCGGCGTGCCAACTCCGCCACGCGTGCCGCCAGCGGCGACGTCTTCGGCAGATAGGTCGACTCCAGGTACTGGGTGGCAATGCGGCTGGTGTGGGGATCGGCGTTCTCAATGCGCCGTTCGGCCAGATGCGTGGGCAGCTCGAATCCGCACCAGCTCTGTTCGAAGCGCACCGGGCAGCCCAGTGCTCGGCGGTAGGCGCTGTCGGAGGCCTGTTGCCGGTGGGAGAACGAGACCGATTCCGGCCGTGCGCCCGGGCCGCCGAGCAACTGCAGGATCCGCACGGCGATACCCATGCTGAGCTCGTAGGACTGCAGCGGGTAGGGGATTCCCCGCTCGGTCACCTCGTAGCTGAACGCGATGCCCCGTGGCGTTCGACGCTCGGTCAGCTCCAGCGCCGGGGAGTGGATGTGGAGAAACCGCGAGATCGCACCCAGGCCACTCAGCACGGTCTGGGCGTTGCGCGCCATCACCGCGATCGGCCCGAGGATATGCAGTCCCTGCAGGTGGGCGAGGCGAAGCCCGAACTCCGGGCAGCGGAGCTCATCTGCGGTGGTCTCCAGCAACCGGGCGAAGGCGTCGACCGGAACGAACGCGTCCTCCTGCTGTTCCACTTCCGCCGGGATATGAAAGCGAGTCAGGAACGCCGCCGGGTCACCGCCGAGTTCGCGGACCAGCTCGGTGTAACCCGACGCGGCCGGGGCGCGGATGAAACTGCCCGACGACACCCCGCTCACCACCTCCAACCACCGGTTGTCGGGAAATGATAAAAAAACGTCGGAAAATGTCAAGACCGAAGCCACGGGCGGTGGACAAGATCGGGGCATGATTTCGCAACGCATACCCCGCTGGGCCCGAGCGCTGGGCTCTTCCGGGACCGTCATCGCCCTGGCCGGGCTGCGCGGACGCCCCGCGACTGACCCCGGTACCCCATTCGCGGGCAAGGTCGTCGTCATCACCGGTGCGGGTTCTGGGATCGGTAAGGCGTTGGCGCTCAACCTCGCTGCTCACGGCGCCAAGCTCGCGCTGTCCGACATAAACACCGACGGTCTCGCCGACACCGTGCGCGAGGCGGAAGCGCTGGGAGCGCAGGTGAAGTCCGACCAGCTCAACGTCGTCGAACGCACCGCGGTACTGGCGTACGCCGACGAGGTAGCCGAACACTTCGGCGAGGTGCATCAGGTCTACAACAACGCCGGGATCGCCTACAACGGCGACGTGGAGAAGGCGGCGTTCAAGGACATCGAGCGCGTCATGGACGTCGACTTCTGGGGCGTCGTCAACGGCACCAAAGCCTTTCTGCCGCACCTCATCGCATCCGGGGACGGGCACATCGTCAATGTCTCCAGCCTGTTCGGGTTGATCGCGATACCCGGTCAAAGTGCCTACAACGCAGCCAAGTTCGCTGTTCGCGGCTTCACCGAGGCGCTGCGCCAAGAGATGTTGATCAACGGTCATCCGGTCAAGGTGACGTGCGTACACCCGGGGGGTATCAAGACCGGCGTGGCCCGCAACGCCACCGTCTGCGACGGCGAAGACGCCCAGACCTTGGCCGAGTTCTATGACCGCTACCTCCTGCTGCATTCCCCGGAGATGGCCGCACAGACCATCCTCGACGGGGTCCGCGCGGGCCGTGCCCGGGTATTGATCGGGTGGGAGGCGCACGCCCTCGACGTGCTCGTGCGGCTCATCGGTCCGGGATACCAGCGGCTCACCGCCGCCGCGGCGGCCCGATTCTTTCCCTGGACGAAGGTGGGGAGCGCCCGATGAATCCCTCGTTTGATCTGTTCAAGTTGCCCGAGGAGCATGATGAGTTGCGGGCGGCGATTCGGGCGTTGGCGGAGAAGGAGATCGCTCCGTACGCCAAGGATGTCGATGAGCGGGCCCGGTTTCCTGAGGAGGCCCTGGCGGCGTTGAATGCGTCGGGTTTCAACGCGGTGCATGTGCCCGAGGAGTATGGCGGTCAGGGTGCGGATTCGGTGGCGGCGTGCATCGTGATCGAAGAGGTCGCTCGGGTGTGTGCGTCGTCGTCGTTGATTCCGGCGGTGAACAAGCTGGGCACGATGGGTTTGATCCTGTCGGGTTCTGAGGAGCTCAAGGCGCAGGTGTTGCCGGGTTTGGCGGCCGGTGAGGTGATGGCCTCGTATGCGTTGAGTGAGCGGGAGGCCGGCAGTGATGCCGCGGCGATGCGTACTCGGGCCAAGGCTGATGGTGATGACTGGATTCTCAATGGTTCCAAGTGCTGGATCACCAATGGGGGTAAGTCGAGTTGGTACACGGTGATGGCGGTGACCGACCCGGATCTGGATGCCAATGGTATTTCGGCGTTCATGGTGCATATCGATGATGAGGGGTTCACGGTCGGGCCCAAGGAGCACAAGCTCGGTATCAAGGGGTCGCCGACCACGGAGTTGTATTTCGAGAACTGCCGTATTGCGGGGGATCGGATCATCGGTGAGCCCGGCACGGGGTTCAAGACGGCGTTGCGGACGTTGGATCACACGCGGCCGACGATCGGTGCCCAGGCGGTCGGTATTGCCCAGGGTGCGTTGGATGCTGCGATTGAGTACACCAAGGATCGCAAGCAGTTCGGTAAGAACATCAGCACGTTTCAGGGTGTGCAGTTCATGTTGGCCGATATGGCGATGAAGCTCGAGGCGGCCCGGTTGATGGTGTATTCGGCGGCGGCGCGTGCGGAGCGTGGTGAGACCGGGTTGGGTTTCATCTCTGCGGCCAGTAAGTGTTTCGCCTCCGATGTGGCGATGGAGGTCACCACTGATGCGGTGCAGTTGTTCGGTGGGGCGGGCTATACCACCGACTTCCCGGTGGAGCGGATGATGCGCGACGCCAAGATCACCCAGATCTATGAGGGCACCAACCAGATCCAGCGCGTCGTCATGAGCCGACACCTCCTGCGCTGACGCGGGCGAACACCGGAGGCGCAAGATGGAACCAGACGTGGATGTCGAGCCGCGGACCGGCCCGGTCGACTACCTGATGGCAGTGAGCGAGTCGCTGGCGGCCGTGCCCGTCATCGGCAAGCGCCTCACTCCGTTAGGCACGTTGGTCGCCGCGGGCCTGTGGGTCGGGGGACGCGCTCCCGGTATCGCATCCGCTGCGGTCAAGGGAATGTTCATGCCGCGCCATGGTGCGCGTGACGAGCAGCCCAACAAGCGCACGGAGCAGGTGTGCGCAGATGCCTTGCGTGACATCGTTCCCCCCGCGCGGCTCGACATCGAATGGCCGACGCCTGGCCGGCTGCCCCCGGTGTTGAGCCACCACCGGAATCGCCGCCGGTACCTCTACCGTGCGTCGGTGGGCTACGGCGACTCTCCGGAACAGGTGTTGGACGTCTGGCGCCGACCCGGCCCGCTCCCCATGTCTGCGCCGGTGCTGATCTTTGTACCCGGGGGCGGTTGGGTGCATGGCCGCCGCGCACTGCAGGGCGATGCGCTGCTGAGTCACCTCGCCGAGCGGGGCTGGCTGTGCTTGTCGATCGACTACCGGGTCTCTCCGCGCAATCGCTGGCCGCGCCAGCTCAAGGATGTCAAGACTGCGGTGGCATGGGCGCGGGCCAACGCCGACACCTTCGGCGGCGACGGCGATTTCGTCGCCATTGCGGGCGCATCAGCCGGTGGCCACCTGGCCGCGCTGGTCGGTCTGACCGCGGGTGACCCCATCCTGCAGGCGGATCTGCCGCCCGAAGCCGACACGTCGGTGGATGCGGTGGTGGGCATCTACGGGCGTTACGACTGGGAAGACCGATCTACCGCGGAGCGCCGCCGGTTCATGGACTTCATTGAGCGGGTCGTCGTCCGCAAGCGCCACGACCGGCACCGCGAATTGTTCCGGGCGGCCTCGCCGATCGCGCGGACCGGGCCGCACGCACCGCCGTTCCTGGTGGTGCACGGCACCGCTGACACCATCATCCCGGTGGCGCAGGCGGCCGCCTTCGCCGACCGGCTGCGTGCGACGTCGCAGGCGGCTGTGGGGTATCTGGAGCTGCCCGGCGCCCACCACGGGTTCGACGTGACCGACGGTGCCCGCACTCCGGCGGCCGTGACGGCGATCGGGATCTTCCTCGGCGAGGCACATCGGTCATATCGGTTGGGCCGCAATAAATCCGGAATCGGTAAGCACGGCGAACAGACGGCGCGGAGACGCTAATGGAACGACTCAACGGGGTTGACGCATTCATGCTGGGCATGGAGACACCGAAGGCGTATATGCATACGTTCAAGGTTGCGATCATCGATCCGTCCACCGACCCCGACGGCTGGTCCTTCGACAAATTCTGCGCCGAGGCGGCACGGCGGCTGCATCTGATGCCGATCCTGCGCTGGAAATACCTCGACTCGCCGTTGGGCCTCAATCATCCCTACTGGGTTGAGGATCCAGACTTCCAACTCGAGTACCACATCCGTCGTGTTGCCTGCCCGCCACCGGCCGACCACAAAACCCTGTGCGAGTTCATGGCCGGCATCTACGCCTATCAACTCGACCGCAGCAGACCCCTGTGGATGATGTGGGTCGTCGAGGGACTCGCCGACGGCAAGGTCGCGTGCGTGATGCTCGTGCACCACGCCTATGTCGACGGTGTCGGCGCATCCTGGCTGATGCAGCGGTTCTACCAACCCCAGCCGGGCGTCAAGTCCGACGACCCCCCGCCCTACACTCCAGCTCCGCTGCCGTCGTGGCTGCGCCGCCTCGGCTGGGCGGTGCGCGACTTCCCCGAAGTCGCCATCGCCAACCTGCCGAAGGTGGCCGCCGGGCTGTGGCAGCGGGTCCGGTTGGAACGCAGGCGCAGATCGGCCGGCGCCCCGCCCCATCCGGCGGCCGGAATGATGCGGCAGACACCGCTGAACGTCAACCTCAGCGCGGGGCGTACCTTCGTCTGCGAAAGCCTCCCGCTGGAGAGCTTCGTCACGGTCAGCAAGGCGCACGATGTCACCATCAACGACGTCTTCAGCAGCTGTGTGGCCGGTGCGGTGCGCCGGCTCTTGATTGCCATGGAGTACAACCCCGATCAGCATCCGCTGGTCGGTGCCACCCCCTTTGCCGGTGAACGGCCCACCGGAATGGAGGGCCGGGGCAACTTTGCCACCCAGGATTTCTGCTGGATCCGCAGTGATATCGCCGATCCGCTGCACCGGCTTGCGGCCAGTCGCGAGTCCAACCTCGAGATGAAAGAACACATCAAGACAGTCAAGGCGGCCGGGGCCGACATCAGCGCGTTGTTGCAGGTCGTCCCGCCCTGGGGTGTCACGCTCATCCGCAAGGCGATTCACCGCCGGGGAGGCAGCTTCGGCCTTTTCGGCAATCTGGTGCTGTCCAATGTCCCAGGTCCAAAAGACGCGCTCTACCTGGACAACTGGAAGCTCGACAATTGGTTCTCCACCGGTCAACTCGCCGATGGCACCGGCCTCAACGTCACCATGTGGAGTTACTGCGGGCGAGCCAACATCTGCATGCTGGCGGACCGGGGAGCCCTCGACGACGGCTGGGAACTGTTCGGCTATTTCGTCGATGAACTGAACGCCCTGCTTGCCGCTACCGAACGAATGAGATCGCCCGATGAACGCAATGATTAGTCCGACCGACCTGACATTTCTGTTGTTGGAGAACTCGAATCGGCCCCTTCACATGGCCGCCATGACGATCTTCAAGAAGCCGCAGGGGCAGGCATCGACCTTCGGGGCACAGCTGTTCGACGCCTATCGGCGCAGCCAGGCGGTCAAGCCGTTCACCCATAAACTCACCGGGTTGGGCACCGGTATCGCGGCGTGGCAGACCGTCGAGCCGGACATGGCCGACCACGTCCGTCGGATCGACCTGCCGGCGCCCGGCAGCATGGCGCAGTTCTATGAGCTGGTTTCCACGCTCAACAGCGGGCTACTCGACCGCAGCCGGCCGCTCTGGGAGTGCTACATCATCGACGGTCTCGAAAACGACTGTCTCGCTGTCATGATCAAGGTGCACCACGCCCTCATCGACGGCGAAGGCGGTCTGCGGGTGATGCGCAACTTCATGAGCGACTCGCCCGATGACGAGCGGCTGGCGGCCCCGTGGATGGCGCCCGAGGGCGGCGCCGAGGTGCGTCGGCCACGTCCCAGGGTTTCCCAGGCCCAGCGGCTGCAGGGGCAGCTGCGGGTGCTGACCACGCTGCCCGCAGACCTGATCGGCATCGGAGCCGACATTGTCGAGTTCGGCGTGCAAGCATTGCAGCTGAAGCCGCGCATGGCGGCGGTGCCGTTCACCGCGCGACGAACGTTGTTCAACAACACCGCGAAATCGGCTGCGCGGGGCTACGCCGACACCGGGCTGCCGCTCGCCGACGTCAAGGCGGTGGCCGCGGCAACGAACACCTCGATCAACGACGTCGTCATGACCGTCATCGACGACGCCCTGCATGCTTACCTCGGCGAACGTGGCGCGTCGGCCGACCGGCCACTGGTGGCCTTCATGCCTATGTCGCTGCGAGAGGGCCCGCATGGGTCGCCCGGCGCCGGAGGCGGCAACCAGGTGAGCGCCGAGCTGATCTCAATGGGAGCTCCCGGGGCGGATATCGGAGAGCGGCTGCGCCAGATCAACGGCGCGACGCAGAAGGCCAAAGACAAGGGCCGCGGCATGCAGACGACCTCTCGTCAGGTCTACGCGCTGCTGCTGGCCGGCAGCATGGCCGTGTCAGACTCCCTGCCCGGGTTGGGAAATGCGCCCAGCGCCAACCTGGTGATCTCGAACATGAAGGGCCCGGCCGAGCAACTTTATCTGGCCGGTGCGCCACTGGTCGCGTTCCTGGGTCTGCCGATTCTGCCGCCCGGTGCCGGACTCAACGTCACCTTCGCCAGCGTCAACGACACCGTCCGCATCGCCATCGGCGCCGCCCCGGAGGCCGTGGACGAACCCTTGCGACTGGCTCGGCTGATGGACCGGTCATTCCAGCGACTGCAGGCTACGACACGGAGGACGTCATGAAGAACATCGGGACGATGCTGGCCCAACGTGCCGTCGTCAGCCCTGGCATCGAGGCCTACGTCGAGCCGTCGTCAGCGGTGCGATTGAACTATGCGCAGCTCAATGAGCTGGCCAATCGCTGTGCTGCCGTGCTCATCTCGCTCGGGCTCGGCAGGGGTGACCGGGTGGCTCTGCTGATGGCCAACAGTGTCGAGTTCTGCTGCCTGTTCTACGGCGCGGCCAAGATCGGGGTCGTCGTCGTCCCCCTCAACACCCGCCTCGCCGCACCGGAGCTGGAGTTCATCGCGTCCAACAGCGGCAGCAAAGCACTGATTTACGGTGCCGAATTCACCGCGGTGGCCGACGCGGTGCGGGCGGGAAGCACCCATCCCTGCACCGTCACCGATTGGGTGCCGGCGACAGGCGGTGCCGGCTCGCTGCAAGACCGCCTCGCAGCCGTAGATGCGGATGAGCCCGACGTCGAGTGCGGCGGCCAGGACAACCTGTTCATCATGTACACCTCAGGAACCACCGGAAGCCCGAAAGGCGTTGTCCACTCGCATGATTCCGTGCATTCGGCTGCGACGTCGTGGTCGCTCACCGTCGATGTGCGTGCCGCGGATCGGGTGCTGCTTCCGTTGCCGATGTTCCACGTGGCTGCGCTCACCACGGTCATCTTCTGCGCCATGCGCGGTGTCACCCTGATCTCGATGCCGCAGTTCGATCCGACGGCGGTGTGGTCGCTGATAGTGCAGGAACGGGTGACCATCGGGGGAGCGGTGCCGGCGATTTTGAACTTCATGCGCCAAGCTCCCGGATTCGACGAACTCGATGCTCCCGACTTCCGCTTCTTCATCACCGGCGGCGCCCCCATGCCCGAGCCGCTGATCAAGCTGTACGCCTCCAAGAACATGCAGGTTGTTCAGGGCTATGCGCTCACCGAATCGTGCGGCGGTGGCACCCTACTGCTTGGCGACGACGCCTTGCGCAAGGTGGGCTCCGTCGGACGCGCCTGCATGTTCGCCGACGTCCGGGTACGCGGCGACGATGGGGTGATCAGCCAGCGCGGGGAAGGCGAAGTCGTGATCAAGGCCGATTTCCTGCTCAAGGAGTACTGGAACCTCCCGAGTGCCACCCGCGGCGCCTTCGACGACGGCTGGTTCCGCACCGGTGACATCGGCGAGATCGACGACGAAGGCTATCTGTACATCAAGGATCGCCTCAAGGACATGATCATCTCCGGCGGCGAGAACATCTACCCGGCGGAGATCGAGAACGTCGTGATCGGGATCCCCGGCGTCAACGAGGTGGCCGTCATCGGCCTGCCCGACGAGAAGTGGGGGGAGATCGCCTGCGCCATCGTCGTCGGCGATCAAAGCGAACTCAGCGAGCACCACATCATCGCCGAGTGCGGGACGAAGCTGGCGCGCTACAAGATGCCCAAGAAGGTGATCTTCGCCGACGCCATTCCGCGCAACCCGACCGGCAAGATCCTCAAGCGGGTCCTGCGCGAACAATTCGCGGGCTGATGCGCCCGCATATGAACACCCCCGCGTCGGCGCAAACTTCGGTCTAGGCTGACACCTATGACCGCTGTCGACCGTGCCGTCTCCCGCCGTGAAATCACAAATGCCCTGCTCAAGGCCATGGAACGCCGTCATGAGGTGCTTGACGTGATCGTCGATTCCACCGACCGCGCGTCGGCCGTGCAGGCGATCGCGGACCTGCTCGGCGTCTCGCCGCTGGGCTGCGAAGCGGTGATCGGAATGTCGCTGGATCAGCTCACCAAAGAGTCGCGTGACAAGATCGCCGACGAGCTCAACGACCTGAACAACGAGCTGACATTCACCCTCGGTGACCGGCCGGCCAGTTCCGGCGAGACCCTGGCGCTGCGGGTGTTCTCCGGTGAGCAGGACCGAGACATTTTGGCGGACCGGACCACCGACGTCGGTGCCAGCGCCGACGGGACCGGGCGACCGGCCGGCGACATCGGTGACGAGATCAGCTCCGCGCTGGCGCGCGTCGAGGACGAGGACGCGGCACTGTTCGTCGCGATCGACGGCGGGCAGAAGGTCGGGATGGTTTTCGGCGACCTCAACCACGGTGAGGTCAACGTGCGGATCTGGATTCATCCCGACCACCGCAAGAAAGGCTATGGCACCGCCGCGTTGCGCCGTGCCCGCGCCGAGATGGCGGCCTACTTCCCCGGTGTGCCGTTGATCGTTCGCGCGCCGGGCGCCCACGCCGGCTGAACCCGTTCGTCGCCCCGGGACGCTCCGGGGTTTCGGCTTGCCCCCGAGGGGTATCCCGGCCACACAGCTGATCGCAGTCGTGCGTGGTGACGGGAGAGCTATGGTCATCGGCGAGGCTGGTAGGGCCACCACCGAGGTTGCCGCCGCAGCCAGACCCTTCCCGCCACGCGGTAAGCCCCGCGGCCAGGCGGTTATCGAGTTGGTGACCACTACCGACCACAAGGTGATCGGTCAGATGTACGTGGTGACCGCGTTCGGCTTTTTCCTGACCGCGGGACTGATGGCGCTGTTGATGCGTGCCGAGCTGGTCGCACCGGGCCTGCAGTTTCTGTCCAATGAGCAGTACAACCAGCTGTTCACCATCCACGGCACGCTCATGCTGCTGCTGTACGCCACGCCGATCGCATTCGGTTTCGCCAATCTGGTCTTGCCACTGCAGATCGGCGCGCCCGATGTCGCGTTTCCGCGGCTCAACGCGCTGTCGTACTGGCTGTTCCTGTTCGGTGGGCTCTTGGTCGTGGCGGGATTCATCACCCCCGGCGGCGCCGCGGAATTCGGCTGGACCGGCTATACGCCACTCAGTGACAGCGTCCATTCACCGGGAGCCGGCGCTGACCTGTGGGTCCTAGGGCTCATCGTGTCGGGGCTGGGAACGATTCTGGCCGCGGTCAATATGGTCACCACGGTGGTCTGCCTGCGCGCACCCGGCATGACGATGTTTCGGATGTCGAACTTCACCTGGAACATCGTGGCAACCAGCGTATTGATCTTCTTGGCTTTCCCCGTCCTGACGGCCGCGTTGTTCGGCTTGGTCGCTGAGCGTCATTTGGGGGCGCACGTCTTTGACCCGGCCGCCGGTGGGCCGATTCTGTGGCAGCACCTGTTCTGGTTCTTCGGCCACCCCGAGGTCTACATCGTGGCGCTACCGTTCTGGGGCATCATCGGCGAAGTACTTCCCATCTTCAGTCGCAAGCCGCTGTTCGGCTACACCACGCTGATCTACGCCTCGTGGGCCATCGTCTTTCTGTCGGCCTCGGTGTGGGCGCACCACATGTTCGCGACCGGGGCAGTGCTGCTGCCCTTCTTCTCGTTGATGTCGCTTCTGATCGCGGTGCCGACCGGCATCAAATACGTCAACTGGATCGGCACCATGTGGAGAGGGCAGCTGACCTTCGAGACACCGATGTTGTTCGCGATCGGGTTTCTGGTGACGTTCCTTCTGGGCGGCTTGACCGGCGTCATGCTGGCCAGCCCCGCGCTGGATTTTCACGTCCACGACACCTACTTCGTGGTGGCCCATTTCCATTACGTGTTGTTCGGCACGATCGTGTTCGCCACCTTCGCCGGCATCTATCTGTGGTTTCCGAAGATGACCGGCCGACTGCTCGATGAGCGGCTGGGCAAACTCCACTTCTGGCTGACGCTGATCGGGTTTCACACCACGTTTGTGGTGCAACATTGGCTCGGGGCGGCCGGAATGCCGCGCCGCTATGCCGACTACCTGGCCACCGACGGCTTTCAGTCACTGAACATCGTCGCGACGGTCGGCGCATTCATCTTGGGCGCCTCCATGCTCCCGTTCATCTGGAACGTTTTTCGCAGCTATCGCTACGGCGAGCCGGTCACCGTCGACGACCCGTGGGGACACGGCAACTCTTTGGAATGGGCCACCAGCTGCCCACCGCCGCGGCACAACTTCACCGAACTTCCCCGGATCCGTTCCAACCGGCCAGCTTTCGAATTGCATTACCCCCATATGGCGCAACGGGTGCACGACGAAGCCTATGTGGGCCGGCGGTGACGGGTTCACGGTCGCAGCGAGCGGGCCGGACCGGCTGCATCTGCAGCTGTGGATGAACGCTGTACTGGGGACAACTTCGTGCCCGGCAGCTGGTTTCGGATCGTGTCGGCTCGACGCTGTCGGAGTGTTGACCGACGCTGACCGGCATGACAACCATGTCTCGCACCGAGCTGGGGGCCTTCGGCGAGCAAGTGGCCGTCGACCATCTGGTCGGGCACGGGTGGGCAATTCTGGCCCGCAACTGGCGCTGCCGGTACGGCGAACTGGATGTGATCGCCGCGGAGCGGCTCACGTGCACCGTGGTGTTCGTCGAGGTGAAGACCCGCAGCGGTGACGGCTTCGGCGGGCTGGCGTACGCGGTGGGGCCAGCGAAGGTGCGCAGGCTGCGGCGGCTGGCCGGGGTGTGGCTGGCGGGCCAGCAATCGCGCTGGGAAGGGGTCCGTCTCGACGTGATCGGGGTGCGGATCGGGCGCAGTCGCACCCCGGAGATCACCCATCTGCAGGGGGTGGGCTGAATGGCACTGGGTCGGGCGTTCTCGGTCGCGGTGCGCGGCCTTGACGGCTTGATCGTGGAGATCGAAGCCGACATCAGCTCAGGGCTTCCTGGAGTGCATCTGGTGGGGCTGCCCGACGCCGCGCTCCAGGAGTCGCGGGATCGTGTGCGCGCGGCGATCACCAACATTGGGCAGCGTTGGCCCGCAGCCCGACTGACGCTGGCGCTGTCGCCGGCGACGCTGCCGAAGATGGGCTCGGTATATGACCTGGCGCTGGCCGCCGCGGTGCTCTCGGCAGACCGCAAAGCACCGTGGTCGCGGTTGGAGAAGACGGTGCTGCTCGGGGAGCTCGCACTCGACGGGCGGGTGCGGCCGGTCCACGGGGTGCTGCCGGCGGTGTTGGCGGCCAAGAAGGGCGGCTGGGCTGCGGTGGTGGTCCCCGTGGACAACCTCGCCGAAGCCAGCTTGGTGGACGGCATCGACGTTTACGGTGTGGCAACGCTGGGCCGGTTGCACGGTTGGCTGGAGAGGGCTGCACGGCTGCAGGACCGGATCACCACCGCGGCTCCGGCTGCCGAGCCGATCGCGGACCTCGCCGAGGTGGTCGGCCAGGCGCAGGCCCGATTCGCTGTCGAGGTGGCTGCCGCCGGTTCCCATCATCTGATGCTGACCGGCCCACCCGGAATCGGCAAAACCATGCTGGCCCAACGCCTTCCCGGACTACTGCCGGCACTCACCGAAAGCGAGTCGTTGGAGGTCACCGCCATCCACTCGGTCGCGGGGCTGCTGTCGGGCAGCGCGCCGCTGATCACCCGGCCGCCTTTCATCGCACCGCATCACAGCTCGAGTGTCGCGGCGCTGGTCGGCGGCGGGTCCGGAATGGCCCGGCCCGGTGCGGTGAGCCGTGCCCACCGGGGCGTGCTGTTTCTCGACGAGTGCGCCGAGATCCGGGTCAGTGCGCTAGAGGCGCTACGTACACCGCTGGAAGACGGCGAGATCAGGCTGGCGCGGCGCGACGGGGTGGCCTGCTATCCGGCCCGCTTCCAGCTGGTCATGGCGGCCAACCCCTGCCCGTGCGCGCCGGCCGACCCCAGAGACTGCACCTGCAAACCGATGGAGAAGCGGCGCTACCTGGGCCGGCTGTCCGGTCCGCTGCTGGACCGGGTGGACCTGCGGGTGGAGATGCATCCGGTGCGCGCCGGTGCGTTCTCGGCGGCGGACGGCGAGTCGACCGCCGCGGTCCGTACCCGGGTCGCGCACGCCCGCGCCGCCGCAGCACACCGGTGGGCACCACACGGCTTTCACACCAATGCCGAGGTCAGCGGGGCGTTGCTGCGCCGCAGGTTTCGGCTCAGTACCGCGGCGATGGCTCCGTTGCGCACCGCGCTGGACCGCGGTCTGCTGTCGATCCGGGGCGCCAATCGCACCCTGCGGGTCGCCTGGACCCTGAGCGATCTGGCCGGGCGGGCGTCACCGGGACTGGACGAGGTCGCCGCAGCCCTGAGCTTCCGCCAGGCAGGTGCGGCCCGATGACCGCCGCAGACACCACCACGATGCGGGCGTGGGCCTTCCTGTCCCGGGTCGCCGAGCCGCCACGCCCGGAGCTGGCCGCGCTGGTCGATCGGATCGGCCCGGTGGAGGCAGCGCAACGGATTCGGTGCGGTGCAGTCGGTCCGGAGCTGGCCCGCCACACCGAAGTCCGACGCGAGATCGATCTCGCCGCTGAGGATCTGGAGATCCTCGACCGCCGCGGCGGCCGCCTGATCACTCCCGATGACGACGAGTGGCCGGTGCTGGCGTTCGCCGCGTTCGGGGGCGCTGATGCCGTGGGCAAGCCGGATTGTCGGCCACCGCTCGTGCTTTGGGCGGTGGGGCCGGCACGCCTCGACGAGGTCTCCGAGCGAGCCACCGCGATCGTCGGGACCCGGGCAGCAACCGCCTACGGCGAGCTGGTGACTGCGGACCTGGCCGCCGGATTAGCCGAACGCGACGTGGCAGTGGTTTCCGGCGGCGCCTACGGAATCGACGGCGCGGCCCACCGTGCGGCACTGGCCGCAGACGGGACCACCGTGGCGGTCCTGGCCGGCGGCATCGACATCGCTTACCCGGCAGGCCATTCCGCGCTGCTGCATCGCATCGGCGCCAGCGGCCTGCTGGTAACGGAGTATCCGCCCGGAGTACGTCCGGCCCGCTATCGGTTCCTGACCCGCAACCGGCTGGTGGCGGCGCTGGCAGGGGTCACGGTGGTGGTGGAGGCGGGACTGCGCAGCGGAGCGGCCAACACCGCTGCGTGGGCCCGGCTGCTGGGCCGGCCGGTGGCGGCGGTTCCCGGGCCGGTCACAAGCGCGGCCTCGGCCGGCTGCCACGTGCTGCTGCGCGGCGGCGCCGAGTTGGTGACCCGGGTGGACGAAGTGATCGAGCTCGCGGGTCGTGTGGGTGAACTGGCAGCCGATCCGCCGCGGCCGGCCACACCGCTGGACGGGCTCACCGTCGCCGAACGCCAGGTCTACGAAGCGCTGCCCGGGCGCGGCGTGGTCACCGTCGATCAGATCGCGGTGGCCTCCGGGTTGGCGCCGGCACAGGTGTTCGGGCCGCTGGCGATGCTGGAGGTCGCCGGCCTGGTGGCGCGGCGGGAAGGGAGCTGGGGGATAGCCCGCCCGAATCGGTAGCTCGTATAGTCGGCTGGGCAGGGCGAAGAGGGGAGACAGCGTGGCGGGACGACCGGTTCACACCTTCGAAGTTGTCCGTACTGAGCAGGCTTCGGCGCACATGATTCGAGTGGTGTTGGGCGGCAACGGGTTCGACACATTCAAGCCCAGCGATTTCACCGATTCGTACGTCAAGGTGATCTTTGTGCGTTATGACGTCGATGTCGCAGCGCTACCGCAGCCGTTGACCCTGGACAGCTTCGCGGCCCTGCCCGACGAGCAGCGTCCGGTGGTCCGCACCCTGACGGTGCGCCGCGCCGATCCGCTCGCCAGAGAGATCGCCATCGATGTCTCCGTGCACGGCGACCACGGCGTTGTCGGGCCGTGGGCGGCCAGCGCTGCGCCCGGGGATTCGGTCTACCTGATGGGTCCTTCCGGTGCCTACGCGCCGGACCCCGACGCCGACTGGCACCTGCTGGCCGGTGATGAGAGCGCGTTGCCGGCGATCGCTGCCTCGCTGGAAGCCCTACCGGCCGACGCAGTGGGCAAGGCATTCATCGAAGTCGCCGGGCCCGACGACGAGATCGCGCTGGACGTGCCGGACGGGGTCGAGCTGAGCTGGCTGCACCGCGGGGGACGTGCTGATCTGGTGGGGCAGGAGCGGGCCGGGGACAACGCCCCGCTGATCGAGGCGGTCACCACCGCCGCGTGGCTGCCGGGCCAGGTTCAGGTTTTCATCCACGGCGAGGCCCAGGCCGTCATGCACAATCTGCGGCCGTATGTCCGCAAGGAGCGCGGCGTTGACGCCAAGTGGGCGTCGATCTCGGGGTACTGGCGGCGCGGGCGCACCGAAGAGACCTTCCGGCAGTGGAAGAAGGAACTCGCCGCTAAAGAATCAGCCGAAGAACAGACAGGCTAACGCGATGGCTTTCGGGGACTACCAGTTCGAGATCTACCTGCAGGGCCTGGCCGGGGTGATGCCCGCGCTGCCGATGACCTACACCGAATTGGAGACCAAAGCCGCTGCGGCGCTTTCTCCCTCGGTGTGGTCCTATGTGGCCGGCGGTGCCGGTGACGAGCGCACTCAGCGGGCCAACGTCACCGCCTTCGACGGGTGGGGGCTGATCCCGAGGATGTTCGTCGGCGCCGCCGAGCGCGACCTGTCGATCGAGATGTTCGGGTTGCGGCTGCCCTCGCCGGTCTTCATGGCGCCGATCGGTGTCATCGGCATCTGCGCCCAGGACGGCCACGGGGATCTGGCCAGCGCGCGTGCCGCGGCGGCCACTGGCGTTCCGATGATGGTGTCCACCCTGACCGCCGACCCGCTCGAGGATGTCGCTGCGGAATTCGGCGACACCCCAGGCTTTTTCCAGCTGTACACGCCCAAAGACCGCGAGCTGGCCGCCAGCCTGGTGCATCGCGCGGAGGCTGCCGGTTACAAGGCGATCGTCGTCACCCTCGACACCTGGGTTCCGGGCTGGCGTCCCAGGGACCTGTCCACGTCGAACTTCCCCCAGTTGCGCGGGCACTGCCTGTCTAACTACTGGTCCGACCCGGTGTTCAGGGCCGGCCTGGCCCAGCCGCCCGAGGAGAATCCACAAGCCGCCATCTTGTCCTGGGTCCAGACCTTCGGAAACCCGTTGACCTGGGATGATCTGCCGTGGCTGCGGTCGTTGACAGACCTGCCGCTGATCGTCAAAGGCATCTGTCACCCCGACGACGTGCGGCGGGCTCGGGACGGCGGAGTGGACGGCATCTACTGCTCCACGCACGGCGGCCGCCAGGCCAACGGCGGACTGCCCGCACTGGACTGCCTGCCAGACGTGGTGGCGGCAGCCGACGGGATGCCGGTGCTCTTCGACTCGGGTATCCGCACCGGCGCCGACATCATCAAGGCTCTTGCCTTGGGCGCCACCGCGGTGGGCATCGGGCGGCCGTACGCGTATGGCCTGGCTCTGGGCGGCACCGCCGGGATCGTGCATGTGCTGCGCTCGCTGCTGGCCGAAGCCGACCTCATCATGGCCGTGGACGGCTATCCGTCACGGGTTGATCTCACCCCGGAAACGCTGCGGCGCGTCACCTGAGTGCTCGGGCGCGCCGTCTGAGACCGTGGTCGACGTGGACGCGATTCTCGAGGAGTTCGACGAGCACCTCGCCTTGGAGCGGGGCCGTTCCGATCACACCCGGCGCGCCTACCTCGGTGACCTGCGATCGCTGTTCGCGTTCCTCGCCGAGCAGGGGCACGCCGGCATCGAAGGCCTGAGCCTTCCGCTGCTGCGCAGTTGGCTGGCCGCGCAGGCCGGCGCCGGTGCCGCGCGCAGCACACTGGCGCGCCGCACCTCGACGGTCAAGACCTTCACCGCGTGGGCGGCGCGGCGCGGGCTACTGGCATCGGATCCCGGTGCGCGCCTGCAGCTGCCGAAGGCGCGCCGGACGCTGCCGGCGGTTCTGCGCCGTGACCAGGCGCAAGACGCGATGACGGCCGCCAAATCCGGTGCCCAGCAAGATGATCCGCTGGCACTGCGGGACAGGCTGATCGCCGAGTTGCTCTACGCCACCGCCGTGCGGGTCAGCGAACTGTGCGGCCTGGACATCGACGACGTGGACAGTACGCGCCGAGTGGTGCGGGTGGTGGGCAAGGGCAACAAGCAACGCACGGTGCCGTTCGGGGAGCCCGCCGCCGCCGCACTGCAGGCATGGCTCGCCAGGGGGAGGCCGCCGCTGGCGACGCTGGAGTCCGGCCCGGCGTTGCTGCTCGGGGCCCGCGGCGGGCGCCTCGACCCGCGCCAGGCGCGCACCGTGGTGCACCAGACCGTCGCCGCGGTCGGGGGAGCGCCGGATATGGGGCCGCACGGGCTGCGCCACACGGCGGCCACGCACCTGTTGGAGGGTGGGGCAGACCTGCGGATCGTGCAGGAGTTGCTCGGCCACTCCAGCCTGGCCACCACGCAGCTCTACACCCATGTGACCGTCGCCCGGTTGCGTGCCGTGCACGATCAGGCGCACCCGCGGGCGTGACGGTGCGGTCAACTGTCGAACTGCCGTCCGGACTGGTCTCCTACCTCGACTTTCGTCCCGACAATGCCGATTTCCGGGCGGGCGGAGCCGTGGTGCTGTTGCACGGCGGAGGTACGGACAGCGCCGAGTTGTCCTGGGGAGAGGTCGGACCACGCCTGGCTGCCGGCGGCTTCCGTGTCGTCGCTCCCGATCACCCCGGCTGCGGTGAGAGCCCGCTGCCCACCTGGCGGGTGACGCAGCAGCGGCTGGTCGCCTACGTGCGGGAATTCGTTGACGCCCTCGGACTGGGGCACTACGCCATCGGCGGGTTGTCGCTGGGCGGGGCACTGACAATCGGGCACGTGCTGGACCGGCCCGAACGGGTCACCGGGGCGCTGCTGTTGGACAGCTACGGTCTGATGCCGCGGCTGGCCGGCGGCAGACACCTGCTGGCGTGGGCGTTGCAACGTAGCGGTGCGCTGGATCTCGCCACTCGCTGGATGGCCACGAACCGCGCCGCGCTGACGTGGAGCCTCAAGTCGCTGATCCGTGATCCAGCGCAACGCACCCCCGAGCTGATCGCGCAGATCATCGCTGCCGCACAGCATCCCGGGTTTGCCGCTTTCGAGCAATGGCAGCACGACGAGATGCGCTGGAACCGGCTGAAAACCGACTACACGGCGCAGCTGGCGTCATTCCCGGCTCCGGCGCTGATCATCCACGGCGACCGGGATACCGGCGTGCCTATCGCCCGTGCCCGAGCGGCCGCCGCGCTGATCCCGCACGCCGAACTGAAAGTCATTGCCGGCGCTGGGCATTGGGTCCAACGAGACCAGCCCGATGTCGTCATCGCCGCCATGCTGGACTTCCTGCGTCGACTGCCTCCGCGCTAGCCGAAGTTCGGCCCGACAGCGGCTTGAGCCGGATCGGCGTCGAGGCCAGCAACCCCAACGGGTCGAGGTAGTCGGCTCGCGACGCCGGTCCCCACATCGCGCCCCAGTGCAGGCAAACCGCACAGCCCGGATGGCCGGGCTCCAAGACACCGATCACCGATCCCGCGGCCACCAGCTGACCGATCCGGACTGCCGCTGACACCGGCTGGTAGCTGGTGCGCAGCCCGCCGGGGTGGGCCAGGGACACCACCGGTTGTCCACCGGAACGTCCGGCGAACACCACCGTGCCCGCACCTGCGGCGTACACCGGCCGGCCCGGTTCTCCGGCCAGGTCCACACCTCGGTGGCCGCGCTGCCAATCCGGGCGCGGGGCGTCGAATCGCCGCATCACCGCCGGCCGTGGCCGCAGCGGCCAGTCCAGCCGAACCGAGTCGCCATGCGCCGGCGCCGCCAGCAGAAGGCCTCCGACCAGCAACAACGCCACGCATCTCATCCGCCCAGTTCACCTCGGCGGCCCCGAATCGGGCCAGTCACCGCTGTGGACAAAGCACCTGTTCGGACCGTGTAAACTCATTTGCGCAGTTCGCTTATGCGGGCTGACTTCGCGTGTCTGCACACAACCGGATGTCGGGTGGTCCCCAACAGGGGTCCGGCATCTCAGCAGACACCAGGGCCCGGCCTCACCCGTCGCCGGGCGACAACCGACAAAAAAGGAAGCATGCACTCATGGCTGTCGTAACCATGAAGCAGCTGCTGGACAGCGGCGCTCACTTCGGGCATCAGACCCGTCGTTGGAATCCCAAGATGAAGCGGTTCATCTTCACCGACCGCAACGGCATCTACATCATCGACTTGCAGCAGACGCTGACCTTCATCGACAAGGCGTACGAATTCGTCAAGGAGACCGTCGCGCACGGCGGCTCCATCATGTTCGTCGGCACCAAGAAGCAGGCACAGGAGTCGGTCGCGGCCGAGGCCACCCGGGTCGGGATGCCGTATGTCAACCAGCGCTGGCTGGGCGGCATGCTCACCAACTTCTCCACCGTGCACAAGCGTCTGCAGCGCCTCAAGGAACTCGAGGCCATGGAGCAGACCGGCGGCTTCGAGGGGCGCACCAAGAAAGAAATCTTGATGCTGACCCGCGAGAAGAACAAGCTGGAGCGCAGCCTCGGCGGTATCCGCGACATGGCCAAGGTGCCGTCGGCTGTCTGGGTCGTCGACACCAACAAGGAGCACATCGCCGTCGGCGAGGCCCGCAAGCTGGGCATCCCGGTCATCGCGATCCTGGACACCAACTGCGACCCCGACCTGGTCGACTACCCGATCCCGGGCAATGACGACGCGATCCGCTCTGCGGCTCTGCTGACCAAGGTCATCGCCTCCGCGGTGGCCGAGGGGCTGCAGGCCCGGGCAGGTCAGGGCAACGGCGAGGGCAAGGCTGCGGCCGAAGCGGTCGAGCCGCTGGCCGAGTGGGAGCAGGAGTTGCTGGCGGGCGCCACCACCTCCGCGCCCGACGCCGACGCCGCAGCTGCCGGCGCAGAAACCACCACCGACGCATCGTAGGAAAGGCACACAACAGTGGCGAACTACACYGCTGCCGACGTTAAGCGGCTTCGGGAGCTCACCGGCTCAGGCATGATGGACTGCAAGAACGCGCTGGCCGAGAGCGACGGCGACTTCGACAAGGCCGTCGAGGTGCTGCGCATCAAGGGCGCCAAGGACGTCGGCAAGCGCGCCGAGCGTGCCACCGCCGAAGGTCTGGTCGCTGCCAAGGGTGGCGCGCTGATCGAGCTGAACTCCGAGACCGATTTCGTCGCCAAGAACGACGAGTTCAAGGCCCTCGCAGAAGAGGTTGTCACCGCCGCCGCGGCGGCCAAGACCTCCGATGTCGAGGAGCTCAAGGGCGCCAATATCGGTGACCGCACCGTTGGTGAGGCCATCGAGGCGCTGTCGGCCAAGATCGGCGAGAAGCTCGAACTGCGCCGGGTCGCCTACTTCGACGGCACCGTGGAGACCTACCTGCACAAGCGGGCCTCCGACCTGCCGCCGGCGGTGGGTGTGCTGGTCGAGTACACCGGTTCGGATACAGAGGCGGCCCACGCGGTGGCGCTGCAGATCGCCGCGCTCAAGGCCAAGTACCTGAGCCGCGACGACGTGCCCGCCGACCTGGTGGCCAACGAGCGCCGCATCGCCGAAGAGACGGCCAAGGAGGAGGGCAAGCCCGAGGCTGCCCTGCCCAAGATCGTCGAAGGCCGGGTCACCGGCTTCTTCAAGGACGTGGTGCTGCTGGACCAGTCGTCGGTTTCGGACTCGAAGAAGAGCGTCAAGGCGCTGCTCGACGAGGCCGGCGTTACCGTGACCCGCTTCGCGCGGTTCGAGGTCGGACAGGCCTAGTCACCTGCTACGAAAATCACCGCCAGCGCCCGGTGCTCGGGCCTGGCGGTGATTTTCGTTCGGGCGTCACAGGCTGTACTGGCCGGTCGGCTAATGTCACCGGCATGCAATATGTGCAAGCTTTCGGCGACGATGCGCTCGGTGATTCCGACGCGGTTGGCCTGGTTGAACGGCTCCGATCCGGCGAGGTGACGCCCGCGGACCTGGTCGACGCCGCGATCGCGCGCACCGAAGCGGTCAACCCGCAGTTGAATGGCCTGGCCTACCGGGCATTCGACCGCGCGCGGGAGACCGCCCGGCACAGCGGCGGCGGCACCGGGCATCCCGGGTTCTTTCAGGGCGTCCCGACGTTCATCAAAGACAATGTCGACGTCGCCGGGATGCCGACCATGCAGGGCACCGATGCCTGGCAGCCGCACCCAGCCGCGGCCGACGGCGCTTTCGCCAAGCTCTACCTGAACACCGGGCTGATCGCGCTGGGCAAAACCCAGCTGAGCGAGTTCGGCTTCAGCGCTTCGGCCGAGCATCCGCGGATCGGCGCGGTGCGCAACCCGTGGAACACCGATTACACCGCGGCGGCGTCGTCGTCGGGATCGGCGGCGTTCGTGGCTGCCGGGGTGGTGCCGATCGCGCATGCCAACGACGGCGGCGGGTCCATCCGTATCCCCGCGGCCTGCAACGGCCTGGTCGGGCTCAAACCGTCGCGGGGCCGGCTGCCGTTGGACAAGGATTTGCGTGCCATGCCGGTGCGGATCGTCTTCAATGGGGTGGTGACCCGCTCGGTGCGCGACACTGCCGCCTTTTACGCAGCAGCAGAACGGATCTCGCGCAACACCAAGCTGCCGCCGATCGGTGACATCCGGGCACCTGGTGCCCAGCGTCTGCGGATCGCGGTGGTCACCCAATCGATCGCGCGCGAGACGGCGGCGGAGATGCGCGAGCTGACCTTGAAGACCGCCGCGCTGCTCGAGGAACTGGGGCACCACGTCGAGTACCTCGACGGGCCACCGGTGCCCGCGCATTTCGCCGACGACTTCCTGCTCTACTGGGCGTTTTTGGCGACCGCATTGGTCAAGGGCGGCAAGCGGATGTTCGGTCCCACCTTCGATCGAACCCGGCTGGACAACCTGACGCTGGGGCTGGATCGTCATGCCACCCGTCATCTTCACCGGCTTCCGCTGGCGGTTGCGCGCCTGGCGGCGGTGCGCCGCCGGCACACCGCGCGGCTGTATGGCGACTATGACGTCGCGCTCACGCCGACGCTGGCCCACGAGACGCCGCGGGTGGGCCACCTGGACCCCACCGCCGGCTACGAGCAGATCATCGACCGGCTGATGGACTGGGTGGCGTTCACKCCGCTGCAGAATGCCACCGGTGAACCGGCGATCTCGCTGCCGCTGGCCGAATCCGCGGCCGGGTTGCCGGTGGGCATGATGTTCAGTGCCCCCATCGGGCGCGACGCCCGACTGTTGGAGTTGGCCTACGAACTGGAGGCCGCCAAGCCCTGGCCGACCATCGCCGCCCGGGCCTGACGGGTCGCTGCCCTGGACCTAGCGGTCACTCCGCGCCGATTCGCTCCAACATCTGTCGCAGCCGGTGTTGCTCGGCTGGGCTCAGCGCAGCCAGCACCCGACCGTCGGCGACGTGTACGGCATCTTCGGCCTGCTTCAGTAGCTCCCGCCCGGCGTCGGTCAAGTTCGCCGGCAGTGCCCGCCCGGACGGCACCGAGTCTGGGCGGCTGACCGCGCCGCGGTTCTCCAGTCGGTGCAGCACGGTGTTCATCGCCTGCGGGGTGACGCCGGTGTGGCGGGCCAGTTCGGCGCTGGACAGTCCCGGACGCAGCGACAGGACTCGCATGCAGACGAATTCGGGCAAGGCCAGCCCCAGCGGCCCGAGTACCGCGGTCACCTGCGGGCGCAGCGCCGAGCTGACCCGGTACAGCAGATAGCCCAACGGAGCAACGTCCACGTCATCCATGTCAAATATCCTGACATACCAGGTTTGCGCTGAGCCGCTATAGATCGTTTCCCGCGTAGGACAGGTTGAAGCTCTTATTCGTCAGCGGGAAATCCGGAACAATGGTGTCGGTCATCGACACCGGCAGCGCGGGCCAGTTGAACCAGGACGGGTCGACGATCTTCGCGCGCCCGATGACGCCGTCGGCTCCGATCTCCACCCGATGCACGATGCTTCCGCGCCAGCCTTCGACGATGCCGACCCCGCTACCCGGGCCGGTCGTCGCCGGAACGGACTCCCGGATGTCGAGCGGGCCCTCGTGATTGTCGATCAGGTTGCGGCACAGAGCCACTGAGGCCGCGAATTCGTCGCGTCGAACGGTGTAACGGGCCAGTACATCCCCGGCGCTCGCAGTCACCTCGGTCACCGGCAGCACGGTGGTCGGGTGGTCGAGGCGGGCGTCGGTGACAATCCCGCTGGCCCGAGCCACGTAGCCCAGGGTGCCCATCGCCACGGCGTCGTCGCGGTGCAATACCGAGGTGCCGGCGAACCGGTCATAGATCACCGAGTTGCCCAACGTCAGCTCGGCGATCTCGGCGATGTCATCAGCCAGCTCCTGTAGCCGGCTCGGGTCCGGAAGTGTTTGCAGCACCACACCTCCGGGGCTGATCGCCCCGCGCAAGAGTCGGTGCCCGGTCACCTGCGCGTTGATACGCAGCACAAGTTCGCGGACGCGCTGGGCGTGGGCGTTGGCCAGGCCGAAGCCCACATCATTGGCGAGGGCACCCAGATCGGCGGCGTGGTTGTAGAGGCGCTCGAGCTCGACGAGCAGTGCGCGCAACCGATGTGCCGGATCGGGCAGCACGACACCGAGCGCGTCCTCGACGGCCAGGCTGTGCGCGAGTGCGTGACCGGCTGAGGTGTCACCGCTGATCCGTTCGGCCAGGTCCACCGCCGCGAGCGCCGCCCGGCCCTGAAAGAGTCGCTCGATCCCGCGGTGAACGAACCACAGTCGTGCCTTGAGGCGCAACACCGATTCGCCGACGACCGAGAACCGGAAGTGGCCCGGCTCGATCAGACCGGCGTGTACCGGGCCGACCGGGATCTCATAGACCCCGGCGCCGTCCACGGTCAGGAAGGGGAAGTGGTCCGCCGCAACGAAGTCGCCGGGTGGTCCGGCATTGTTGCGCATCGGATGCCAACCCTGCGGCCAATGCGCATGCAGTACCAGGCGGCGCGGCTGCGGATGATCGACCGGGATGATCCCGTACAGATCGAGCATCTCGCGCTCGAATCGCCCGGCCTGAAAAGACAGCCGGGCCAGCGAGGGGATCGTCGGGGCGTCCGCCGGAACGGTCAGGGTCAGCTCCCGGCGGCGATCCGGGCGGCCGGCGAGGAACAGGTACACCACCCGCAGGGTGTCGCCGTCATCGTGAGCGGCCATCAGTGCCAGCCGGAACCCGTCGGCGAGCAGAGCCGTGGCCGCATCGATCAACTCATCGCCGGTGACCGGCTGCGTGCTGGTGATCGGCTCCATCAGCGGACTCCGAGTTGGCTTGCGGCGGTTGTGAACAAGTCGGTCAGCGGGCCCGCAGTCACTCCGAGGGCGAGCGAGAGCAGCACCCCGGCCACCAGCGCGCCCGCAACCGTCACCGGTACCCGGATCGCCGGGGCGCCGACGTCCGGGGTACCCAGCAGCAGGCGGCCGGAGTTGCGCAGCAGGGCGGCGAACGCCACCACCAGCGCCACCAGTGCCAGACCGAGAGCCCAGGCCAGGCGCGCATCGGCCAGCGAGAGTGCGATCGCCACCTCGCTGGCGAAAATCGCGAACGGGGGCAAACCGAGCAGGACCACCAGGCCGGCCGCGAACGCGCCGCCGACCAACGGTGACCTGCCGAACACCGCGGTGATCTCACCGATCGCGGTGGTGCCATGGGCGGCCTGCAGCTGCCCGCCGGCCAGGAACAGCACGGTCTTGCCGACCCCGTGAGCCAGCACGTGCAGCAGCAGCGCCGTGATCGCCAGCTGGGTGCCCGCCGCCGCGGCGACCGCGATCAGGCCCATGGTCTCCATCGATGAATAGGCCAGCATCCGTTTGAGATCGGTCGTGACGGTGAGCAGCAACGCAGCTATCAGCAGTGTCACCAGACCGGCGGCCAGCAGTGCCGTCCGCAGAAACGCCGGGCCCACCGCGGCATCGATGATCGGCTTGATCCGGATCAGCACCGAGAACGCGACCGAGAGCAGTACCCCGCTCATCAACGCCGAAACCGGAGCCGGGGCCTGGCTGTGCGCATCGGCGAGCCAGGTGTGAAACGGCGCCAGGCCCATCTTGGCTCCATAGCCGATCAGCAGCAGTGCGCCCGCCAACCTGGTCACCGCCGGGTCGAGCCCTCCGGCATGAGCGGCCAGCACGTCGAGGTCCAGCGCGTCTTCAGCGCCCGCCCCGGCATGCAGTGCGGCGAAATGCAGTAACACGGTGCCCAGGAACGCGATCGTGATGCCCACCGAACACACCATGACGTACTTCCAGGTGGCCTCCAGCGCGGCCCGACTGCGGCGGTGCCCGACCAGAAACGCGGTGACGACCGTGGTGGCCTCCACCGCGATCCACACCACGCCGATGTTGTTGGCCGACACCGCAAGAGCCATCGCCGCCAAGAACGCCGGGGTCAGGATGCCGTACAACCGCGCGCCGCGCGCATCGGTGTGCCCACATGCCAATTCGGCGTCGACGTAGCCGATGCTCGCCCAGGTGGCCAGACTGCCGACCACACCGATGGTGATCAGCATCGTCACCGACAGTGCGTCGGCCCGCAACAGGCCGTTCAGCGCCAGATGGGCCCCGTCGCCGACCTGAAAAGCCAGGGCGACACCGGATCCGAGGATGGTCAGCGCCGACATCACCGTGACGGCGGCGCTGAACCGGCGCCCGCCGAGCGTCGCCGAGCACAGCGTGGCCAGCACCGGTGCCAGCAGTGGAAGCACAATCAGAAGTGTCATCAGTCGCGTAGCTCCCGCAACAGGTCCAGGTCCACGCCGCCGAAGGCGTTGCGCAGTTGTCCGGTCAGCACTCCGAGCACGATCAAGACGAACAGCACATCCAGCGAGGCGCCGAGTTCGACGATCAGCGGGACCCCGGCGGTCAGCAGGAACGCGGTCGCAGCGATTCCGTTGTCCAGCATCAGCAGCCCGACCGCCTGTGAGATGGCGTGGCGGCGGGTCGCCATGGTGAACAGGGCGATCAGCACCGTCGCGATGGCCGCCGGGGCGGCGTTCGTCGCGGTACTGGGCGCCAGCGCGACCACCGGTTGGGCGATGGTGAAGGCCGCGACCACCAGTGCGGTGACCATCAGCAGCGATGCGGTCGTGCTGACCAGGGGAGCGGACTCGCGGCGTTCTTGGCGTTCGGCGCCCAACGCTCGGTGTAGCAGCCACGGCAGCAGCACCGCACGTACCGCCAGTACGCCGAGGCCTACCAACAGCAGGGCTCGATCATGCTCGTGCACACCGCGAATCACCGGGATCGCGGCCAGCGCGACACCCTGGGCGACGAGCAACCGGCGAACCACCACCGACAGGTCGCGGTGCCAGACCGCCAGCACCGCGGCCAGCAGAACGCCACCGGCAGCCAGGTCCAGCATGTTGACGTAGTCGATCCACGCGTCGTTCATCCGGCCGCTCCCGAAAAGAAGTTCGCCGCCGTCACGGCCAGCACCGCCAGGACAAAGGACCCAGCGAGTAGTTCAGGCACCCGAAACAGGCGCAGCTTGGCCAGGAAGACCTCCACGGCGGCCATGACTGCGGCTAGCGCCGCCACTTTGAGTGCGATCGCGCCGGCGCCGACGATCAGGTCGAGCACACTGGGCTCCGCGGCGGCAATGCCCCAGGGAAAGAACAGTTTTGCCAGCAACGCCAGCAGCACGGTCAGCCGCATGCCGCTTGCCCATTCGACCATGGCCAGCTTGGGCCCGGCATATTCGAGCACCATGGCCTCGTGCACCATGGTCAGCTCCAGGTGGGTGGACGGGTTGTCCACCGGCAGCCGGCCGGTCTCGGCGACGATCACGATGACCAGCGCGACGAACGCGAGCGCGCTCGCCAGTGAGATCACCTGACCGGGATGCTCGCTGGTGTTGCCGACGATGGCGCCCAGGTTGGCTGAGTTCGCCGGGATGGACAGGGCGAACACCGCCACCAGGATGGTCGGTTCCACCAGCGCCGCGATCGTGATCTCGCGGCTGGCGCCCATCCCGCCGAAGGCCGTCGCGGTGTCGATGCCCGCCAAGGTCAGAGCCACCGTTCCCAAAAACAGCAGGCCCACAACGGTGATCAGGTCGGCGATCGGGTCCAGCGGCGAGCCGGTCGCCACCAAAGGTGCGGTGGCGACGATGACCAGTGTGGTGGCGGCCAGCGCGGCCGGCGCCGCGGCAAACACCCAGGTGGTGCCGAGCGGCGTGAGATTCTGCTTGCCCAGCAGTTTGCGGATGTCACGCCACGGTTGCCAGATCCCGGCGCCGGTGCGGCCCTCGGCGCGGGCACGGACCTGGCGCATCAGGCCGATGACCAGTGGGGCTCCTGCGATGACGCCGGCGACCTGCACGAAGCCCGCCAGGTATGTCAGTGCGTTCATCGCGCCACCAACATGGCGATCAGCACTCCCACCGCGCCGTAAGCCAGGTAGAGGTGCACACTGCCGGTGTGAGCGCGGCGCACCAGCTGCGCGGCGGCGGCCACGGCCCGCAGCAGCGGGGCATACCAGCGGTCTTCGACGACGTCGGCCACCCGCGCCCGGTAGGCGATCCGGTCGACGTAGTAGCTCGACGGAGCTTGGCGGCTTACTTCGACCGCGGTGTCGGTGTGCAGCACATCATCGAAAACCTGCTGTAAGGGTTGGGCGAACGACGTCGCGGTGTATTGCATTCGTGGGCTCAATTCGTCTGCGCCGCAAGCCCACAGTGGCACCGTGGCGGTACTCGGCCGCCGCTGTGCCCGCCAGCGTGAACCGATCAGCACCACCACGACCGCGGCGGCCAGAACGACGGCCAGCAGGCCAGGGGACATCGACGCGTCCAGCCCGGGAATGCGCAGGTAGGTTCCGAGCTCCGGGGCCGCCCCGGATACCGGCAGGATGTCGAGCACCCGGTGCAGCAGCGGGCCCACGGCTCCCGGCGCGACGGCCAGCACCAGGCAGGCGAGTGCGGCCACGGTCATCCCGGCGAGCATCGCGCCGGGCGCTTCCCGGGCCGTTGCGGCGGCATCTGAGCGTGGCCGAGCCAGGAACCCGATGCCGAAGGCCTTGACCATGGCGGCCACCCCCAGGCCGGCGGTCAGTGCGACCGCACCCACGGCCAGCGGTGTCACCAGGGTGACCGTGAGGTCGTGGTCGGCTCGGGCATGCATCAGCGACTGGATCAGCAGCCATTCACTGACGAAGCCCGCTCCCAACGGCAGGCCGGCGGCGCCGAGCGCAGCCACCCCGAACAACGTTGTCGTGCCTGGCATCCGGCGGGCCAGCCCGCCGAGCCGATCCAGGTCGCGCAGGCCGGTGGCGGCCAGGACCGACCCGGCGGCCAGGAATCCGAGGCTCTTGAACGCACTGTGGGCAAGCAGATGTAGCAGCGCCGCGACCGCGGCCACGGCCGCGGCGTCACGCGATCCGGCACCCGACAACAACGTCGCCGCACCCAGTGCCAGGGTGATCAGCCCGATGTTCTCCGTCGTCGAATAGGCAAGCAGCCGTTTGAGGTCGGTTGCCACCGATGCCTGCAACACTCCGTAGAGCGCCGATGCGCCACCGGCGAGCAACAGCGTCAGACCCCACCAGCGCGGTCCCGGCCCGAGCAGTTGCACGTCGACACGGATGATCCCGTAGATGCCGAGGTTGACCATGGCGGCACTGAGCAATGCCGAGACCGGACTGGGTGCTTCGGGGTGCGCCCGGGGCAGCCACGCGTGCAGGGGCATGAGTCCGGCTTTGGAGCCGAAGCCGATCAGGGTCAACACGAAGACGGTGTCGCGCACCCGATCGGGCAGCGTGCCCATACCGGCGAAGTCGTCGCCGGCGTGCGCTGCCAGCACCACCATGCCCAGCAGCAGCGAGACGAAGCCGAGCTGGGTCATCACCGCGTAGATCAGCGCGGCCGAACGTACCTCGCTGCGCCGTTGATCGGTGAGCACCAACACCAGCGAGGCCAGCGCCATCAGTTCCCACGCAAGCAGGAACGTCGTCACCGACCCGGCCGCCGGAACCGTCAGCAGGGTGGCGACGAACAGCGGCAGCGTCAGCAGCGGGACCGCACCGTAGCGCTCGTGGCGTGCATAGCCGATCCAGTACAGGCCGGCGGCCACAGCCACCGCACCGGTCAGGCCCATGAAGAACCCGCCGAGCGCATCGATGCGCAGCTGCACACCCAGCAGCGGCACCAGCCAGTCGATGCGGATCGCGGGCACGCTGCCGAACACACCGGCCAGGCCGATCCCGACCCCGGCCGCACCGATGCCGGCCGTGGCAGTACCGCTGAGGACTGCTGGGAGCCCCTGGTGGTGTGACGTGTCAGGGGTCGAAACCGTCAGCGTGCTCACCGGCCGGTCACCGACCGCAGCGCGGCGAGGATCTGCTCGGGCGTCGGCGGGCAGCCGGGGATCTCGACATCGACCGGGACCACTTCGCCGACCGCTCCCACCGTTGCGTAGGACTGCGCGAACACCCCGCGGTTGAGGGCACAGTCCCCGCACGCGATGACTTTGCGGGGCTGCGGGGTGGCCTCCAGGGTGTTTCGCAGCGGCTCGGCCATGTTGCGGGTGACCACCCCGGTGACCAGCAGGGCGTCGGCGTGACGTGGCGAGGCGACGAGCCGGGCGCCGAATCGCTCGGCGTCGTACACCGGGCTGAATGCCCCGGCGATCTCGATCTCGCAGCCGTTGCACGATCCGGCGTCGACGTGGCGGATCTGCACCGAGCCCGTCACGCCTCCCGGCGGTTCGGTGGTGGCCGGCGGGCGGGCGCCGGCCGGTTCGGTGACACGGCCCAGGGCACGGATTCTGGTGAGCCAGCTCATTGCCCGGCCCGCAGGTCATCGAGGATGGCGACTTGGTCGTTCAGCATTCCGGTCAGGGCCTTGCGCGCGACGGTGAGTAGCTCGGTGATCACCGGTGAGGCGATGGAGTAGACCACCGTGTTGCCGTCTTTGGCGGCTGTTACGACGCCGGCGCGGCGCAGTACGCCCAACTGCTGGGACAGATTCGATGCCTCGAGCCCGATCTCGGGAAGCAGCTCACCGACGGTGTGGTCGCGTTCGGCGAGCAGTTCCAGGACTCGGATCCGGGCGGGGTGCCCGAGAGTCTTGAAGAACTCGGCTTTCACCTGGTGGAGCGAATTCGGCACAGCGAAGACCATAGCAACGAAAGCATCAATTGAAAAATTCTTCATATGTTGTGACGGTTGGGGCCGGTGTCGCCACCCCGGGCTCTGTTTGACCGTTCCGGTAGGGCAGGATGACAATGCCGTCGCGGACGATTCCCGCGATGGCGCTGTCATATGCGTGCAGCCCGGAGGAGCCTGATGACGGAGCCGACGAGTACCGACGGAAGCCGGCCGGCCGGCCGCCCCCATTACTCCCGGGTGCTGCTCAAACTCGGTGGGGAGATGTTCGGCGGCGGGCAGGTCGGGCTCGATCCCGACGTCGTCGCCCAGGTCGCCCGCCAGATCGCCGAAGTGGTCCGCGACGGCGTGCAGGTCGCGGTCGTCATCGGCGGCGGCAACTTCTTCCGCGGCGCCCAGTTGCAGGAGCGCGGTATGGAGCGGATGCGCTCGGACTACATGGGCATGCTCGGCACCGTGATGAACAGCCTTGCGCTGCAAGATTTTCTGGTCAAGGAAGGCATCGACACCCGCGTCCAGACCGCGATCACCATGGGCCAGGTCGCCGAGCCCTACATCCCGCTGCGGGCACAACGACACCTGGAGAAGGGCCGAGTGGTGATCTTCGGCGCTGGTATGGGCCTGCCGTACTTCTCCACCGACACCACCGCAGCGCAGCGCGCGCTGGAGATCGGCGCCCAGGTGGTGCTGATGGCCAAGGCGGTCGACGGTATTTTCACCGCCGACCCCCGAACCGATCCCGACGCCCATCTGCTGACTTCGGTCACCCATCGCGAGGTCATCGACCGGGGGCTGAAGGTGGCCGATGCCACCGCGTTCAGTCTGTGCATGGACAATGGCATGCCGATCCTGGTGTTCAACCTGTTGACCGATGGAAATATCGCCCGGGCGGTCGCGGGTGAGAAGATCGGAACACTGGTCACCAGCTGAAGGGCGCAGGGCATATGACCGCCGGCGGCGACGGCGCTACAGCGAAGCGATAACAAGGAGCGGGGCACATGATCGACGACGCTCTCTTCGATGCCGAAGAGAAAATGGAAAAGGCCGTGTCGGTGGCCCGCGACGACCTCTCGACCATCCGCACCGGCCGGGCCAATCCGGGGATGTTCTCGCGGATCGTCATCGACTACTACGGGTCGACCACCCCGATCACTCAGCTGTGCAGCATCAACGTGCCCGAGGCACGGCTGGTGGTGATCAAGCCCTACGAGGCATCACAGTTGGGGGCCATCGAGACCGCGATCCGCAACTCCGACCTCGGCCTGAACCCCAGCAACGATGGTTCGCTGATTCGGGTGTCGGTTCCGCAGCTCACCGAGGAGCGACGCAAAGAGCTGGTCAAGCAGGCCAAGGCGAAGGGGGAGGACGCCAAGGTCTCGGTGCGCAACATCCGCCGCAAGGCGATGGAAGAGTTGCACCGCATCCGCAAAGACGGCGACGCCGGCGAAGACGAGGTCGGCCGGGCGGAGAAGGACCTGGACCGCTCCACCCAGCAATACGTGACCCAGATCGACGAGCTGGTCAAGCACAAAGAAGGCGAGTTGCTGGAGGTCTAGCGGCCGTTCAGCAGGCACAACCGTGGCAGACCAAGACACCGGCGTAGACGCCGCGGATTCGCAGCCGAAACAGTCGCGAGCCGGACGCAACCTTCCCGCGGCTATCGCCGTGGGCGCCGTGCTGAGCGGAACGCTGGTCTACACCCTGCTGTTCGCCCCGCGTTTCTGGGTGCTGATTCTGGCCGTGGCCGCCCCGGTGGCCACCCATGAGATCGTTCGGCGGCTGCGTGAGGTCGGCTACGACGTGCCGTTCATCCCGCTGGCACTGGGCGGCCAGGCGATGCTGTGGCTGTCGTTGCCGTTCGGGGCCCGGGGAGTGCTGGGTGCCTTCGGTGCCACGGTGGTGATCTGCATGATCTGGCGGCTGGTCGGTCAGGGGCTGGACCAGACCCCGGTCAACTACCTGCGCGACATGTCGGCGATGATCCTGATCGCGGTCTGGGTGCCGCTGTGCATGAGCTTCGCGGCCCTGCTGGTCTTCCGGGATGACGGCCCCGGTCGGGTGCTGTGCCTGCTGTTCCCGGTGGTCTTCTCCGACATCGGCGGCTACGCCGTCGGTGTGCTGTTCGGCAAGCACCCGATGGCGCCGGCGATCAGCCCGAAGAAGTCCTGGGAGGGCCTCGCGGGGTCGCTGGTGCTCGGCGTTACCGCGGCGGTGTTCGCGGTGACGGTGTTCCTCGACAGGCCGTGGTGGGTCGGGCTGCCGCTGGGGCTGCTGCTCGTGCTCACCGGGGTTTTCGGCGACCTCATCGAATCGCAGGTCAAGCGCGACCTGGGCATCAAGGACATGGGACGGCTGCTGCCGGGCCACGGCGGGATCATGGATCGGCTCGACGCATTGCTGCCGTCGGCCGTGGTGACCTGGATCGTGCTGACCGTTCTGCCCTGAGTCACCGGCATACTGGAACCGATCATGACGCAACAGCTGGTGTTCACCGCACCGCGGCGGGCTCTTCCGCCGCGACATCTGGCAGACCTCGACGCCGAAGGTGTGGTGGCCGCGGTCGCCGAGCTGGGGTTGCCGGCATTTCGTGCCAAGCAGCTGGCGAACCAGTACTACGGCCGGCTGATCGCCGATCCGCAGCAGATGACCGACCTGCCCGCTGCGGTGCGTTCCTCGGTGGCCGACGCGCTGTTCCCCACCCTGCTGACCGCGTCCAGCGAGATCGAATGCGACGCCGGTGAGACCCGCAAGACGCTGTGGCGCGCCCACGACAACACCAAGTTCGAATCGGTGCTGATGCGCTATCCGCGCCGCAACACCGTGTGCATCTCCTCACAGGCCGGCTGCGGCATGGCGTGCCCGTTCTGTGCGACCGGTCAGGCCGGACTCACCCGAAACCTGTCCACCGCAGAGATTCTCGAGCAGGTACGGGCGGCCTCGGTCGAACTTCGCGACAGAGACCACGGCCGGCTCTCCAACATCGTGTTCATGGGGATGGGGGAGCCGCTGGCCAACTACGCCCGGGTGGTGGCCGCGGTGCGGCGCATCACCGAGCCGGCGCCCAACGGTTTCGGCATCTCGGCGCGGTCGGTGACGGTGTCCACGGTGGGTCTGGCCCCGGCCATCCGCAAGCTTGCCGACGAGCGGCTCGGGGTGACGCTCGCACTCTCGTTGCACACGCCCGATGACGAGCTGCGCGACACCCTGGTGCCGGTCAACAACCGGTGGAAGGTCTCCGAAGCCCTCGACGCCGCCCGCTACTACGCCGACGTCACCGGCCGGCGGGTGTCAGTGGAATACGCGTTGATTCGCGACGTCAACGACCAGCCGTGGCGCGCCGATCTGTTGGGCAAGAAGCTGCATAAGGCGCTGGGACCGCTGGTGCACGTCAACCTGATCCCGCTCAACCCCACACCCGGCAGCGAATGGGACGCCAGTCCTAAGCCGGTGGAGCGGGAGTTCGTCCGGCGAGTTCGGGCCCAAGGCGTGGAATGCACGGTCCGAGATACCCGCGGCCGCGAAATCGCAGCGGCGTGTGGGCAGTTGGCGGCGGAAAGCGACTAGCCCTACTTCATCGAAACCGACGTTTACAGGCGTCGTCTCGCAGTTCTGCTGCGAAACGTCGGTTTCGGCGCTCAGCCGGACGCGTTAGCGCAGCCGGCCGCGGTTACGCAGGACGATGTCGCGCACCACGACGAACAGCGTCAGCGCGGCGAAGCCCAGCAGGAAGTAGTCCTCGACGTGACCGATGTGGTTGCCGCGCAGCATGAGCAGCAAGAAGCCGACGATACCGAAGCCGACGATGTGCCAGGTGCGGTAGTTGATGGCACTCCAACCCCACGCCGCAGACGGCACCTCGACAGGGTCAACCCCGGTGTGGCGCTCCACCTCGGTACCGGCCACTTCGACTCCTTAAGTTCGCCCCTGCAACTACTACTGCGCGACATTCTGACATATCGCGACCGAGCCACCTACCGTGGACGCCATGGCCGGGGACGTCGCAGAAGTCTCGCCGATCTGGGAATTCACGATGGCATCGCCCCGCATCGCGCCGGGTGTCACGTCGATGGTGGGCTACCGCGCACTGGACGTACCCGATGCCGTGCACCGGGGGATGCCGTCGTCGACGTTGACGTTCATCGTCAGCCTCGACGAGGGAGTGGAAGCCGCCGACACGGCTGAGGCGCTGCGGGCAGCCCGGCCGAATCCGATCATTCTCGGCGGGTTGCACGTGCGGGCCAGCCACGTGCGACAGCGCCGCGGCCAGGCCGGCGTGCAGGTCGCGGTGCACCCGCTGGCCTCGCGAGCGTTGTTCGGGATGCCCAGCGTCGAGTTGAGCGCGACCGAGTTCGACGCGGTACCGGTGTTGGGCCGCGGCGCGGTGGATCTGCAGGAGCAGCTCGCCATCGCACGGTCCTGGCCGGACGCGTTCGGACTGGTGTCGACGTACCTGGTGGCCCAGCAGCGCCGCCACGCCGCCACCGTGCGCCCCGAGGTCACCTACGCCTGGCAGCTGTTGCAGCGCAGCCGGGGGAGGGCGTCGATCACGGGCATTGCCGAACAGGTCGGGCTGAGCCAGCGGCATCTGAGCACGCTGTTTCGTCGCGAGGTCGGCCACACTCCGAAAGCCGTGGCGATGCTGATGCGCTTCGAATACGCGACCGCCCGGATGGCGGACGACGCTCGTCGGCACGGGCGGGTCGACTTGGCGGGCATCGCGGTCGCTGCCGGCTACGCCGATCAGGCCCATCTGACTCGCGAATTCGTGCGCTACGCCGGGGTTTCGCCCGCGGCTTGGCTGGCCGAGGAGTTCCAAAACATTCAAGACGGCGGTCACGCCCCACGGGCAGAGTGGAGTCATGACGCATCAGAATCCGACCGTCTGGTTGACCCTGCAAGCGCATGACGCGCGCAAACTCATCGACTACTACGTCGACACCTTCGGCTTCGTCGTCGCGGCCCGTCACGGCGATGACGGCGAGACCGTCGCTCATGCCGAACTGCGCTGGCCACAGGGCGTCGGCGGCATCATGCTCGGCAGCTACAAACCCGGCAATGACTGGTGCCGCGAACCCGGCACCGCGGGTGGTTTCGTGGTCACCGACGATCCTGACGGCCTCTACCAGCGGGTCCTGGACCGGCAGGCCGACGTGATCCGGCCGCTGACCGACACCGACTACGGCGCCCGCGAGTTCGCTGTCCGCGACCCGGAAGGCAACCTGTGGAGCTTCGGCAACTACGCGGGAGCACAATAGGTGGGTGAGCACGGGCCGTCGGATCAAAGTTCTGCTGTTGGGCTCGACCGGCTCGATCGGCACCCAGGCCCTGCAGGTCGTCGCGGCGAACCCGGACCGCTTCGAGATCGTCGGGCTGGCCGCCGGAGGCGGTAACGCAGCGCTGCTGGCCGACCAGCGCGCCGAGACCGGGGTGGCCAACATCGCCGTGGCCGACGCCCAGGTCGGCGAAGCACTCGAGGCTCCCTACTGCGGGCCCGATGCGGTCACCCGCTTGGTGTACGACACCGAGGCGGACGTGGTGCTCAATGCCCTGGTCGGCGCGCTCGGACTGCGGCCCACGCTGGCCGCGCTGGAGACCGGTGCCCGGCTGGCCCTGGCCAACAAGGAGTCCCTGATCGCCGGCGGCCCGCTGGTCCTGGCGGCCGCCGACCCGGGGCAGATCGTGCCGGTGGACTCCGAGCACTCCGCGCTGGCGCAATGCCTTCGCGGCGGGACCCCCGACGAGGTGGCCAGGTTGGTGCTCACCGCTTCGGGCGGGCCGTTCCGCGGCTGGAGCGCAGCGGATCTTCAGCACGTCACACCCGAGCAGGCCGGGGCGCATCCGACCTGGTCGATGGGTCCGATGAACACCCTGAACTCGGCCTCGCTGGTGAACAAGGGACTCGAACTCATCGAAACCCACCTGCTGTTCGGCGTGCCCTACGATCGCATCGACGTCGTCGTACACCCGCAGTCGATCGTGCATTCCATGGTCACCTTCACCGACGGATCGACGATCGCGCAGGCCAGCCCGCCGGACATGCGTCTACCGATCGCACTGGCGCTGGGCTGGCCGGCGCGGGTTCCCGGCGCGGCCGCGGCCTGCGACTTCTCCACGGCTTCCACCTGGGAGTTCGAACCACTCGACGATGCCGTGTTCCCGGCGGTGCAGCTGGCCCGGCAGGCCGGTCAGACCGGGGGCTGCATGACCGCGGTCTACAACGCCGCGAACGAAGAAGCCGCCGAAGCCTTCCTCGGCGGCCGGATCGGTTTCCCGGCGATCGTGGCCACCATCGCCGAGGTGCTGGGCGTCGCCGACCAGTGGGCCGCGCAACCCGCTACCGTGGATGAGGTACTCGATGCGCAGCGCTGGGCCAAGGAACGCGCGGCTCGCGCCGTCGAGGCGATAGCTACGAGAAAGGTCGGAATCACCCGATGATGTTCGCGGTCGGCATCGCGCTGTTCGCGCTGGCCATCCTGGTCTCGGTGGCGCTGCATGAATGCGGCCACATGTGGGTGGCGCGCGCCACCGGCATGAAGGTGCGCCGTTACTTCGTCGGCTTCGGAACCACGTTGTGGTCGACTCGCCGCGGTGGGACCGAATACGGCCTCAAGGCGATCCCGGCCGGCGGCTTCTGCGACATCGCGGGCATGACCGCGGTGGAGGAACTGGCGCCCGACGAGGTCGACCGCGCCATGTACAAGCAGAAGACGTGGAAGCGGGTGGCTGTGCTGGCCGCCGGCCCCGCCATGAACTTCATCATCGGCCTGGTGCTGGTCTACAGCATCGCAGTGATCTGGGGTCTACCCAACCTGCACGCTCCCACCACCGCCGTCATCGGCGAAACGGCTTGTGTGGCACCCGAAGTCGTCAAGGGGGAGCTGGCCGACTGCTCTGGCCCCGGCCCCGCTGCGCTGGCCGGCATCGAGTCCGGCGATGTGGTGGTCAAGGTCGGTGACACGCCGGTGTCGACCTTCGAGGAGATGGCCACCGCGGTGCGCAAACAGCGCGGCACCACGCCGATCGTGGTCGAGCGCGACGGCCGCACTCTCACCAAGTACGTCGACGTGACCCCCACCCAGCGCTGGATCTCCGACGGCGCGGACCGCGAGGCCGTCCCCAGCACGGTCGGCGCGATCGGGGTGGG
Source organism: Mycobacterium sp. P7213 (assembly GCF_900604305.1). Lineage (NCBI taxonomy): Bacteria > Bacillati > Actinomycetota > Actinomycetes > Mycobacteriales > Mycobacteriaceae > Mycobacterium > Mycobacterium sp. P7213. The sequence goes on along the minus strand of NZ_UWOA01000015.1, from coordinate 29,182 downwards.
CGCCGCCCAATTCGGGCCGACCAAGTACAACCCGGTCACCGCGGTGCCGGCCACCTTCGGCTTCAGCGGCGACCTGTCGGTGCTGCTGGGCAAGTCGCTGGCCAACATCCCCTCCAAGGTCGGCGCGCTGGTGCATGCGATCGGCAACCCGCACGGGCAGCGTGACCCCGAGACCCCGATCAGTGTGGTGGGCGCGTCGATCATCGGCGGCGACACCGTCGACCACGGACTGTGGGTGGCGTTCTGGTTCTTCTTGGCGCAGCTGAACTTCATCCTGGGTGTGCTGAACTTGGTGCCGCTGCTGCCCTTCGACGGCGGGCACATCGCGATCGCGCTGTTTGAAAAGCTTCGCAACATGGTCCGGTCGGCCCGCGGGAAGGTCGCGGCAGCCCCGGTGAACTATCTGAAGCTGATGCCGGCCACTTACGTAGTCTTGGTGGTGGTGATGGGCTACATGCTGCTCACCGTGACCGCGGACTTGGTCAATCCGATCAGGCTGTTTTGATAGGAGCCCCCTCATGAGCGTCGGCCTAGGCATGCCGGCTGCACCTCCGCCCACCCTGGCGCCACGTCGTAAGACCCGCCAATTGAAGGTCGGCGGAGTCGGGGTGGGTAGCGACCATCCGATCGCGGTGCAGTCGATGTGCACCACCAAGACCCACGACATCAACACGACCCTGCAGCAGATCGCGGAGCTGACCGCTTCGGGTTGCGACATCGTGCGGGTGGCCTGCCCCCGCCAGGAGGACGCCGACGCGTTGGCCGAGATCGCCCGGCACAGCCAGATCCCGGTGATCGCCGACATCCATTTCCAGCCCAAGTACATCTTCGCCGCGATCGACGCCGGTTGTGCCGCGGTCCGGGTGAACCCGGGCAATATCAAGGAGTTCGACGGGCGGGTCGGCGAAGTGGCCAAGGCGGCCGGCGCCGCCGGCATCCCGATCCGAATCGGCGTCAATGCCGGTTCTTTGGACCAGCGGTTCTTGGCCAAATACGGCAAAGCCACCCCCGAAGCATTGGTGGAGTCCGCGCTGTGGGAAGCGTCGCTGTTCGAGGAGCACGGCTTCGGCGACATCAAGATCAGCGTCAAGCACAACGATCCGGTCGTGATGGTGGCCGCCTACGAACTGCTGGCCGAGCGCTGTGATTACCCGCTGCACCTGGGCGTCACCGAAGCCGGCCCGGCTTTCCAGGGCACCATCAAATCCGCCGTGGCGTTCGGCGCGCTGCTGTCGCGCGGCATCGGCGACACCATCCGGGTGTCGCTCTCGGCGCCGCCGGTGGAAGAAGTCAAGGTCGGCAACCAGATTCTGGAGTCGCTCAACCTGCGGCCGCGCGGTCTGGAGATCGTGTCGTGCCCCTCGTGCGGGCGGGCTCAGGTGGATGTCTACCGGTTGGCCAACGAGGTCACCGCCGGGCTGGAGGGGATCGACGTCCCGTTGCGGGTCGCGGTGATGGGTTGTGTGGTCAACGGCCCCGGCGAAGCGCGCGAGGCGGATCTGGGTGTGGCATCCGGCAACGGCAAGGGCCAGATCTTCGTCAAGGGCGAGGTGATCAAGACCGTTCCCGAGGCGCAGATCGTGGAGACCCTGATCGAGGAGGCCATGCGTCTGGCGGCCGAGATGCAGGATGGATCTCCCGGCGGTTCGCCCACCGTCGCCGTAAGCTGATCGCAGCCGGGTCGCCGTAGGCGCGCGGCAGTTGAGATCGCCAGAAAGAGTCACTATGTCGGCTCCGCCCGAGTTCCGTCTCGACCAGCGACGGGTGTCCGTCGCCCGTGACGCCGCTGCGGTCTGGCGGGTGCTCGAAGAGGATCCGATCGGTTCCTGCATGGTCGCCGCCCGGGTTGCCGATCACGGTATCGATCCCCGGTCGATCGGCGGGGAACTGTGGACACGCGGCGGCGTGGACGAATCCTTGTGTTACGCGGGCGCGAACCTGATCCCGCTGCGCGGCGCCCCGGCCGACCTCACCGCGTTCGCTGACAAGGCGGTGGGTGCGATCCGCCGCTGCTCGTCGCTAGTGGGCCGGGCTGAGTTGGTGTTGCCGATGTGGCAGCGCCTCGCCGATTCCTGGGGCCCGGCGCGTGACGTGCGTGAGAGCCAACCGCTGATGGCACTGCACACCATGCCCGCGTGCCCGATGGATGCCGAAGTGCGCCAAGTGCGTCCCGGCGAGCTCGATGCCTATCTGGTGGCCGCCGTCGACATGTTCATCGGCGAGGTCGGTGTGGATCCGCGGGCCGGCGACGGCGGCCGCGCCTACCGCCGGCGCGTGGCGAACCTCATCGCGTCGGGCCGGGCCTGGGCGCGCTTCGAGCGGGGCGAGGTGGTGTTCAAGGCCGAGGTGGGCTCCCAGTCACCGGCGGTGGCGCAGATCCAGGGCGTCTGGGTGCATCCGGACCGGCGCGGCCGCGGGCTGGGCGCCGGCGGCACCGCGATGCTGTCCGCGGTCATCGTCGGCACCGGGCGCATCGCCAGCCTCTACGTCAACGACTTCAACGCGGTGGCCCGGTCCACCTATGAGCGGGTGGGTTTCACTCAGGTCGGCACCTTCGCGACCGTGTTGCTCGACTGATCTCGGGATCTCTTCGTGTTCTTCGCCGAAACTGCGGCTGGCGCGGAGAAGTTCGAGTAGCGGACACGCCAACGACAGTCTCGGTGCGCCTCCGCGGGGCAACCGTTTCTGTTTCGTAACATCAGCCCCAATGACAACTGCAAGCTCATTCGTCACACGCGTCACGGGTCTGGTGGCCGTGGTGCTGACCGCGGCCGGCATGGCGGCCTGCACACCCCGCCCCGACGGCCCAGGACCCGTCGCCGAGCGGTTCTTCGCCGCGCTGGCCACCGGAGACACCGCGACGGCCGCAGAACTCAGCGACGACCCGTCTGCGGCACGCAGCGCACTCAACGCCGCCTGGGCCGGCCTGCAGGCCGAACACCTGGATGCCCAACTGCTCAGCGCGCGCTACAACGACGACACCGGCAGCGTGGCATATCGCTACACCTGGACGCTGCCGAAGAACCGGACCTGGGCCTACGACGGCCAGCTCAAGATGGTCCGAAACGAAGGACACTGGGCGGTCCGCTGGACGGCCACCGGCCTGCATCCCAAACTGGGCGAGCACCAGACTTTCGCGCTGCGGGCCGACCCGCCGCGTCGCGCCGCCGTCAACGAGGCCGGCGGGACCGACGTGCTGGTGCCGGGCTACGTCTACCACTACATGTTGGACGCCACCCGGGCCGGCCGAAACCTGATGCGCACCGCGCGGGCGGTAGTCGACACCTTGCGCCCCTTCGACGACGCATTGGGTGAGCCGCAGTGGCTGGCCGAACGGGCCAGTTCCTCAAGGTCTCCGCTCGACCTGATCACGCTGCGCAAGGCGGATCACGACCGTGTCGAGCCCGTCATCGGCTCCCTCCCGGGCGTCGTGGTCACCCCGCACCCGGATCTGTTGCCCACCGATGACCACTTCGCGCCGATGCTCATCAGCGAGGTCAAGAAGGCCGTCGCGAACCAACTCGAAGGTGCCGCGGGCTGGCGTGTCGTCAGCGAGAACCAGAACGGCGTCGACGTCGCGGTTCTGCACGAGGTCGATCCGGCGCCCGCACCCTCGCTGACCATCAGCCTGGACCGGGCGGTGCAGCGCGCCGCCCAGAACGCGGTCAACACCCGCGGCGACAAGGCGATGATGGTGGTGATCAAGCCGTCGACCGGTGAACTGCTCGCCGTTGCGCAGAACGCGGCTGCCGATGCCGACGGCCTGGTCGCGACCAGTGGCCTGTATCCCCCCGGATCAACGTTCAAGATGGTCACCGCCGGCGCGGCGATCGAACGGGACATGGCCACGCCGAACTCCATGGTGGGTTGCCCCGGTGAACTCGACATCGGCCAGCGCACCATCCCCAACTACGGCGGATTCGACCTGGGCCTGGTGCCGATGTCGCGGGCCTTCGCCAATTCGTGCAACACCACTTTCGCCGAGCTGGCCAGCCGGATGCCGCCGCGGGCGCTGTCGCAGGCGGCCAGCCGCTACGGGATCGGGGTGGACTACCTGGTTGACGGGATCACCACCGTCACCGGCTCGGTTCCGCCGACCGTCGACCTGGCTGAACGTACTGAGGACGGCTTCGGTCAGGGCAAGGTCTTGGCCAGCCCCTTCGGCGTCGCCCTGGCTGCGGCGACGGTGGCCGCCGGACACACACCGGTACCCCGCTTGATCGAAGGCCGTCCGACGGCGGTCAACGGCCCGGTGGCGGCCCCGGTGAGCGCGGAGATGCTCGACGGGCTGCGCGAGATGATGCGGTTGGTGGTGACCGACGGCACCGCACGCGACATCGCCGGCTGCGGCCCGGTCTACGGCAAGACCGGGGAGGCCGAGTTCGCCGGTGGCTCGCATTCCTGGTTCGCCGGATACCGCGGTGACATGGCCTTTGCGTCGCTGATCGTCGGCGGTGGCAGCTCGCAGTACGCGGTCCGGATGACCAAGGTGATGTTCGACTCGCTGCCGGACAACTTCCTGCTGTAGCGGCGTAAATTGAGAACCCATGACGGGTCTCAGCGACGATATAGCCGACGTGGCCTTGCGGATCTCGGATGCGGACCGCAACGGCACGTTGCGCCGCCTGCACAACGCCGTCTCCCTCGGACTGATCGACATCGGGGAGTTCGAGGAGCGCGCGGCGCAGGTGTCGCAGGCACGGATGCGCTCGGAGCTCGACACCCTGATCGGTGACCTGCCGGGTCCCCGCGCCATCGTTACCTCGGCGGCCGACCGGGTCGAGCTGCGCGGCTGGGCCGGGTCGCTCAAACGCCACGGAGAATGGATCGTGCCGACCCGGCTGGCATTGGTGCGCCGCCTGGGCTCGGTAGACCTTGACCTCACTAAGGCCCGGTTCGCCGGTCCGGTCGTGGTGATCGAACTCGACATGCGATTCGGATCGGTCGACATCCGACTGCCCGAAGGTGCCAGCGCCTCGATCGACGATGTCGAGGTCTACGGCGGCAGCGCCCGCGATCGCCGCACCGACCCGCCCGCCGAAGGGGCTCCGCACCTGGTGCTGACCGGCCGCGTGGTGTGCGGCTCGGTGGACATCAGGGGTCCGCGGCGCAAGCTCCGCTGGCGGCGCTGACCAGCGCCGCGGTGTCGATGGCGGTGATCCGCTTCGCCCGGCTCCGCCGGCCTGGCGATCACCGTTAGGCTGGCGTAATGCCCGTTCGTGCTCCGCTTTCTCCCGGCGTGCTGTCTCCGACGCTGCCGGTGCCCCGCCTGATCCCGCGCCCGGAATACGTCGGCCGCGCTACGGCTGCCGAGGGGTCCGAGCCGTGGGTGCAGACTCCCGAGGTGATCGAGAAGATGCGGGTGGCGAGCCGGATCGCGGCGGGTGCGCTTGCCGAGGCGGGCAAGGCCGTCGCGCCCGGCGTGACCACCGATGAGCTGGACCGCATCGCCCACGAGTTCATGGTCGACCACGGCGCCTATCCCTCGACGCTGGGCTACAAGGGCTTTCCCAAGTCGTGCTGCACGTCGCTCAATGAGGTCATCTGTCACGGCATCCCCGACTCGACGGTGATCGCCGACGGCGACATCGTCAACATCGACGTCACCGCCTACATCGACGGCGTGCACGGCGACACCAACGCCACCTTCCTGGCCGGGGACGTCTCGCAGGAACACCGACTGCTGGTCGAGCGCACCCACGAGGCCACCATGCGCGCCATCAAGGCGGTTAAACCCGGCCGCGCACTGTCGGTGATAGGCCGGGTCATCGAGTCTTATGCGAACCGGTTCGGTTACAGCGTGGTCCGTGACTTCACCGGTCACGGGATCGGTCCGACCTTCCACAACGGTCTGGTGATCCTGCACTACGACCAGCCCGAAGTCGACACCGTCATCGAGCCGGGGATGACCTTCACCATCGAGCCGATGATCAATCTCGGCGGCCTGGACTACGACATCTGGGACGACGACTGGACGGTGGTCACCAGCGACGGACAGTGGAGTGCTCAGTTTGAACACACCCTGGTGGTAACGGACGACGGCGCCGAGATTCTGACCCTGCCGTGACTTACGGCTGTTGTCTGTAGAGCCGTTAAGGGGCCCGCCAAAACCGCCCCCTGGCGCCCGAGGGGCTGTAGCGTGGCGCAGATGCCGGGCACGATGATGACCATCGACGGGTTCCCGATTCCGGTCGATGTGGCAGGCCCCCAAAACGGGCCCGTCGTCGTTGTGCTCGCCGCGGCGCAGCACCCGGTCACCGCCTACGACGCGGTTTGTCAGCGATTGCACACCGCCTCGTTGCGCACCATCGTGATCGGCGCGGACCCGCGTCTGACGCCCAAATCGGTGATCGGCATCCTCGACTCGCTGGGCGTGCAGTGCGGCGTGCTGGTGGGCGATCGGACCGGTGCCGACAATGCCTGGGAACTCGCGGCCACCCGACCAGACCGCTTCACCGGCCTGGTGGCGCTCGACCGGGGTCACCCCCGTGCGCCTGATCTGAGCGGTGCGATCCGGGACGAGCGCTGCCCGCCGGTGGAGATCAACACCACCGTGCTGGTCAGTTCCCGGGCCACCGCGTCAGTGGCCAACGCCAGCCAGCGGTTCGTCTACGGCGAGCACCGGTTGGTGATGCTGCCCGGGCGACGCAGTGCCGGTGAGTTCACCGCACAGTTCGCCATGGAGATCGTGTTGCGCGCCAGCACCTGGTAATACGCAGCGGGGAAGAGTAGGTTCCGGCGTAGCCGGCGAACGAGGGAGCGCCGGCTAAAAATAATGAAATACGTATCTGGGGGGATACAGAATGCTGTCTTGGGGGGAATCAATACCGGCGTTGCTGCGTGAACGTGCTCAGCAGTGGCCCGATCGGCCGGCGTTCACCTACATCGACTACGAGGTCGATCCGGCCGGGTACGCCGACACCCTGACCTGGTGGCAGGTTCTGCGCCGCACCGAGGCCGTGGCAGCGGAGGTCGCCGCAATCGCCTCCCCGGGCGACCGGGTTGCGTTGCTCGCACCGCAAGGCCTGGAATACATCGCCGGGTTCTTCGGCGCGATGGAAGCCGGCTGCATCGTGGTGCCGCTACCGGTACCGGCGTTCGGCAGCCACGACGAACGAGTCACCGCGGCGCTCAAGGACTGCGCACCGGCCGCGGTGCTCACCACATCGGCCGTCGCCGCCGATATCCACGGGTGTGTCGGCGCTGTCGGCGGCAGTTCGCCCGCGATCGTTGAGGTGGACCTGATCGATCTCGATGCCCCCGTGCCCTGGGAGGGAACCGGCGCGCTGCCGACCAAGACCGCGCTGCTGCAATACACATCCGGTTCGACCGGCTCGCCGAGAGGCGTCGTGGTCTCGCACCGCAACATCTTCGCCAACATCGAACAGGTGATGGCGGACTACTTCGGGCAGGACGGCGGAGCGCCGCCGCCCGACACCACGCTGGTGTCCTGGCTGCCCTTCTACCACGACATGGGTCTGCTGTTGGGGGTGATGGGAGCCGTCTTGCTGGGCCGCCACTCGGTCGTGATGAGCCCGATCGCGTTCCTGCAGAAGCCGTCTCGATGGATCCAGCAGCTGGCCATCAACCCCTGTGCGTTCACCGCCGGGCCCAACTTCGCGTTCGAACTGGCCGCGCGCCGGACCACCGATGAGGACATGGCCGGCCTCGACTTGAGCAGGGTTCACACCATCTTGAGCGGTAGCGAGCGCATCCACGCGGCGACGATCCGCCGCTTCACTGACCGCTTCTCCCGGTTCGGCCTGCCTGCCAACGCGCTGGCACCGTCGTACGGGCTGGCCGAGGCAATGGTCTACGTCGCCTCGGCACCGCGCGCGAACCGTCCGGTGACCGTTCGGCTCGATTACGAGAACCTGGTCGGCGGCACCGCGCAGGCTGGCCCGGGCGGGGCGGAGCTGGTCAGCGTCGGCGCCCCGCGGGCGTGCACGGTGCGGATCGTCGACCCCGAGACCCGCACCGAGAGCCCCGATGGGCATGTCGGTGAGATCTGGGTGCACGGGCCCAACGTCGCCAGCGGCTATTGGCACAACCCGGAGGCCACCGAGCGCACCTTCGGCGGGCACCTGGAGTCGCCGTCCGCCGGCACACCGGTGGGGCCGTGGCTGCGCACCGGAGATCTCGGCGTCATCTACGCGGGCGAGATGTTGGTGGTCGGTCGCATCAAAGACTTATTGATCGTCGACGGCCGAAATCACTACCCCGACGACATCGAGGCGACCGTGCAGGAGCTCACCGGCGGACGCGTTGCCGCGGTGCCGGTCAGCGGTGAGGGCGGCGAGCAACTGGTGGTCATCGCCGAGGTCAAGAACCGGGGCAACACCGTGGAAGAGCAATTGGCGACCATAGCGGCCTTGAAAAAAGATGTCGCGGCATCGGTTTCCCGATCTCACGGGGTCCGGGTTGCCGACCTGGTGCTGGTTGCTCCCGGCTCGCTGCCGATTACCACCAGCGGCAAGATCCGTCGCTCCACATGCGCTGACTGTTATCGCACCGCTCAATTTCGACGGCTGGAGCCCGTCGACTGAGCGCGGGCGGGTAGCCTGACAGCACTCAAATGTCAGGGAAGACCGTCGTCGGCGAAGGAGCACAATGACCCGGGCCGCGATGCTCTCCCAGACCGAGCTGCAACAACTGGTCGCCTCCGGCGAGATCGACACCGTTGTGGTGGCATTCGCCGACATGCAGGGCCGGTTGGTCGGTAAGAGGGTCGCCGCGGAGCACTTTCTTGCTGAGGTCGCCGGACACGGCGTGGAGGCCTGCAGCTACCTGCTGGCCGTTGACGTGGAGATGAACACAGTCTCCGGTTACTCCATCGCCGACTGGGGAACCGGCTACGGCGATCTGGTGCTCAAACCGGACTTCGCAACGCTGCGGCGCATTCCGTGGCTGCCTGGCACCGCCCACGTGCTGGCCGACGCACTGTGGCCGGACGGCACCCCGGTCGCGGTGGCCCCGCGCCAGATCCTGGCCGCCCAAGTCGCCCGACTGACCGAGCGCGGGCTGGTTGCCTACGCCGCAACGGAACTGGAGTTTCTGGTCTTCGAAGACAGCTACCGGCAGGCGTGGGCCGGCGGGTATCGCGGGCTGACTCCGGGAACGGACTACAACGCCGATTACGGTCTGGTCGCCGGCACTCGGCTGGAGCCGCTGCTGCGTGACATTCGGCTGGGGATGACCGGCGCGGGACTGCGGTGCGAGGGCGTCAAGGGGGAGTGCAACACCGGCCAGCAGGAGATCACCTTCCGCTATGAGGAGGCGCTGACCACCTGCGACAACCACAGCGTCTACAAGAGCGGTGCCAAGGAGATCGCCGACCAACACGGCAAGAGCCTGACGTTCATGGCGAAGTTCGACCAACGCGAAGGCAACAGCTGCCATGTGCATCTGTCATTGCGCAGCACCGAGGGTGCTCCGGTGTTCGCCGATCCTGCCGCCCCGCACGGTATGTCGGCGTTGTTCCGCGCCTTTTTGGCGGGCGTGCTGGCCACGCTGCCCGAGCTGACTTTGTGCTACGCACCGAACATCAACTCCTACAAGCGATTCGTCGGGGGCAGCTTCGCTCCGACGGCGATTGCGTGGGGCCTGGACAATCGCACCTGTGCGCTGCGGGTTCTCGGCCGCGGCGACTCGATGCGAGTCGAGTGCCGGGTGCCGGGCGGCGATGTGAATCCCTATCTGGCGGTGGCCGCCCTGATCGCGGCGGGGTTGCACGGCATCGACAATGACCTTGCGCTGCCCGAACCGGTCGACGGTGACGCCTACCGGGGCGGGTTGCCGCACCTGCCTACCACGCTGGGCGCGGCTATGGAGTTGTTCGCCGAATCGGCAGTCGCGCGCAAGGCGTTCGGCGACGAGGTGGTCGAGCATTATCTGCACAGCGCCCGTGTCGAATTGGACGCATTCAACACCGCGGTGACCGACTGGGAGAGGGTCCGGGGTTTTGAACGCTTCTGAACCCCCTCGCCCGGTGGTGGGTCTGACGACCTACCTGGACCGAGCGAAGTTCGGGGTCTGGGATGCGCGCGCCGGCCTACTGCCCGCCCAGTACATCCAGGGCATCACCGCCGCCGGCGGTATCGCAGTGCTGCTGCCGCCGCAGCCGGTGACGCCCGAGATCGCCGCCGGCGTGCTCGCCGGGGTGAGTGCCCTGGTGATCACCGGCGGGCGCGACCTCGACCCACTCGGGTACGGCCAGACGCCGCACGACGAGACCGATCGGCCCGACACCACCCGGGACGCATGGGAATTCGCCCTGCTGGCCGAGGCGATGCGGCGCGGAATGCCGGTGCTGGGGATCTGTCGTGGCGCCCAAGTGCTCAACGTGGCCCTCGGTGGGACACTGCACCAGCACCTGCCCGACGTCATCGGCAAATCCGGGCACCGGGCGGGCAACGGCGTCTTCACCCCGATGCCGGTGCGCACCGTGGCCGGCACCCGGGCGGCCGCGCTTCTCGGCGAGACCTGCCAGGTGCAGTGCTACCACCATCAGGCGATCGCCGAGGTGGGTGCGAAACTTGTCGTCAGTGCGCGCGATGACGACGGGGTCATCGAAGCGATCGAGCTTCCCGGGGAGGACTTCGTGCTCGCGGTTCAGTGGCATCCCGAGGAATCCCCGGACGATCTGCGGCTGTTCGCCGCGATCGTGGCCGAAGCGGGCAAGTACGCGGCAACACGGGTGAGCGAATGATCCGCGAAGGCGACGGCGAGCGAGGAACGAACGAGCAAGGAGCCGAGACATCAGTACCGACCTGATCAACCCGGCCACCGGCGCGGCCTTCGCCACCGTCGACCATGTCGAAGCCGCCGCCGTCGACGACGCGGTGCGCCGGGCGCAGGCCGCCCAGAAGCGGTGGGCCAAGCTTGCCCCGGCCGAGCGAGCCGCCGCGCTGCGGGACTTCGCCGCGATTGTCGGCGCCCACATCGACGAGCTGGCTGCGCTGGAAGTCACCAACTCCGGCCATCCGGTGTCGGCCGCGGAATGGGAAGCCGGCCATGTCCGCGACGTGCTGCAGTTCTATGCCGCCAGCCCGGAGCGGCTGTCCGGCAAGCAGATACCGGTCGCCGGCGGTCTCGACGTCACCTTCCACGAGCCGCTCGGCGTCGTCGGGATCATCACCCCGTGGAATTTCCCGATGCCGATCGCCGCATGGGGTTTCGCCCCGGCGCTGGCCGCCGGTAACGCGGTGTTGATCAAGCCCGCCGAATGGACGCCGCTGACCACGCTGCGCTTGGCGGAACTGGCCGCTGAGTCGGGGTTGGACCCCGACCTGCTGCAGGTGCTGCCGGGCCGCGGGGCGGAAGTGGGGGAGCGTCTGGTCACCCACCCGGGCGTGGCCAAGATCGTGTTCACCGGTTCCACCACCACCGGCACCCGGGTGCTGCAGGCGGGGGCGGCCGGGGTCAAGCGGGTCACGCTGGAACTCGGTGGCAAGAGCGCCAACATCGTCTTCGCCGATTGTGACCTGGAGCAGGCGGCGGCGACGGCGCCCTACGGCGTGTTCGACAACGCCGGACAGGACTGCTGCGCACGAAGCCGGATCCTGGTGCAGCGCAGCGTCTATGACCGCTTCATGGAGTTGCTGGAGCCCGCGGTGACGGGTGTCGTGGTCGGCGATCCGACCTCCCGTGACACCGAGATGGGCCCGCTGGTGTCCCGCCCGCACTGGGAGAAGGTGGCCTCCTATGTGCCCGACGACGCCCCGGTCGCCTTCCGCGGTCACGCGCCCACCGGACCCGGATTCTGGTTCCCGCCCACGGTTCTGACTCCCGCGGCCACCGACCGATCCGTCACCGAGGAGATCTTCGGCCCGGTGGTGACGGTGCTGCCGTTCGACGACGAGGCCGACGCCATCACCATGGCCAACAACACCGTCTACGGGTTGTCCGGCTCGATCTGGACCAACGACCTGTCCCGGGCGCTGCGCGTCTCGCGGGCGGTGGAAGCGGGCAACCTGTCGGTGAATTCGCACTCCTCGGTGCGTTTCACCACTCCGTTCGGGGGCTTCAAACAGTCGGGGCTGGGCCGGGAATTGGGCGCGGACGCCCCACTGGCGTTCACCGAGACCAAAAACGTATTCATCGCAGTGAAGGAGACGCAGTGACCGACCTGACCCAACGCCTGGCCGGACGGGTGGCCGTGGTGACCGGTGCCGGTGGCGGAATCGGCTTGGCATCCGCGCGGCGGATGCGCGCCGAAGGCGCCCAGATCGTGGTCGGTGACCTCGACCAGGCGGCGGGCACCGCGGTCGCCGACGAGCTCGACGGTCTGTTCGTCCAGGTCGACGTCTCCGATCAGGACCAGGTCGACGCGCTGTTCGACACCGCGGCCCAGACATTCGGGTCGGTGGACATCGCCTTCAACAATGCCGGCATCTCGCCGCCCGACGATGACCTGATCGAAACCACCGAACTGCCTGCTTGGCAACGGGTTCAGGACGTCAACCTCAAGTCGGTGTACCTGTGCTGCCGGGCGGCGCTGCGGCACATGACGCCCGCCGGGCGGGGATCGATCATCAACACCGCATCGTTTGTGGCGGTGATGGGTTCGGCCACCTCCCAGATCTCCTACACCGCCTCCAAGGGCGGCGTGCTGGCCATGTCCCGTGAGCTCGGTGTGCAGTACGCCCGGCAGGGCATCCGGGTCAACGCGCTGTGCCCGGGGCCGGTGAACACTCCGCTGTTGCAGGAGCTGTTCGCCGCCGACCCGGAGCGCGCCGCGCGACGGCTGGTGCACGTGCCAGTGGGCCGGTTCGCCGAGCCGGAGGAAATCGCGGCCGCGGTCGCCTTTCTGGCCAGCGATGACGCCTCGTTCATCACTGGCTCGACGTTCCTGGTGGACGGCGGGATCAGCTCGGCGTACGTCACGCCGCTGTAGCCGCCTGGCCCGGTCCGGCTAGCGCATCGAGTACCGCACCGGAAGGCGCTTGAGGCCGCCGACAAACGTGGTCGCCGACAGTTCGGGCGTGCCGGCGAACTCGATGGACTCCAGGCGCGGCACCAGTTCGGTGAACAGGCTGTTGAGCTCCAGACGGGCCAGAGCCGCGCCCAGGCAGAAGTGAACGCCGTAGCCGAACGACAGGTGCTTGTTGGGGTCGCGGCCGATGTCGAACGTGAAGGGGTTGTCGAAGATGTCCTCGTCGCGGTTGGCCGAGACGTAGGACAGCAGGACCGACTCACCCTCGGGAATCGGCACGCCGCGCACCTCGGTGTCGCGGGTGGCGGTGCGCATGAACTGCTTGACCGGCGTGGACCAGCGGATCATCTCCTCGACAGCCAGCGGTATCAGGCTCATGTCGTTCTGGAGACGCTCGAACTGATCCTGGTGCTCGACCAGCGCGCACAGGCCGCCCGAGATGGCGTCCTTGGTGGTGTCGTGGCCGGCGCTGGCGACGATGACGTAGTAGGACAGCGTGTCCATGTCGGACATGAGTTCGCCGTTGATACGGCCGTTGGCGATGGCCGAGGCCAAGTCCCCGGTGGGGTTGGCCCGCCGCGAGGCCGTAAGGGCGGAGAAGTAATTGAAGAAATCCAGCAGCACGGCCATGATCTCGTCTGCGCCGCCCTGGCCGCGCTGGTGCTCGGCGTCCTCGCCACCGAACATCTCCTGTGTCAGCTTGAGCATGCGCGGGAAGTCCTCCTCGGGCAGGCCCAGCAGTGACAGGATCACGTACAGCGGAAAGTTGATGGCGATCTCGGTGACGAAGTCGCACTCCGGGCCGATCTCGGCCATCCGGTCGACGTAGCGTTTGGCCAGTTCGTCGACGCGGACCTTGAGGTCGCGCATGGCCTTGGGGCGGAACCAGTCCGCGCCGATCTTGCGGATGTCCCGGTGGTGCGGGTCGTCCATGTGGATCAGCGTGCGCAGTCCGATGCCGGCCTCCTGGTCGGCCTTGACCCGGTCCTCGACCTTGGCCTGTAGCAGCATGGGACGCGGTTCACTGACCCAGAGTTCGTTGTCGCGCTCGATGTCCATGATGTCGGCGTGCTTGGTGACTGCCCAGAACGGCCGGTACGGCGGGGCGTCCACCCACGACACCGGCTGGTTGGCGCGCAGCCAGGCCAGTGAGCTGTGCAGGCGCTCGTTATCGGTGTAGGCCTGAGGGTCGGCGAGTACTCGGCCGTGCTCGCTGGTGTTGCGGTGGGTGGTCAGCGCGCTCACTGGGGACTCCTCGCGGTCGTCGAAAACTTGACGGGTGTCAAGTCGCAGTATGGACCAGACTGTGGCATGGGTGAACATCGGGGCATCCGGGGACTTTGGTACCCAGGGTGGTTGGCCTCTCCCGTCAGACGGCGCTCAGAACCACTCCGGACGCATATCCAGGGTCGTACGGTCCAGGCTCTCCAGCAGGTCCAGCTGCGGTCCGGTCTTGGGCAACTCGTATCGGAAGAAGTAGCGCGCAGCCTGGCGTTTGCCGTCGAAGAAGTCTCCGGTGCGTCCGTCTGCGGCAATCAACTGCTCCAGCCAGATCCAGGCGATCACCACATGGCCGAAGGCCTCCAGGTAGATCGCGCTGTTGGCCAGTGCGGCGTCGATGTCACCGGCGGCGAACATCCCCGCAGTGACGGCCACCAGGCGCTGGACCACGGCGTCGAGTCGTGCTGCCAATTCGGCCAGTTCGCCGCCGGCCCGATGCGCGGCCGCGATGCTCTCGCTCATCGTCCGCTGTAGTGCGGCCAGACTGGCCCCATTGCGCTGCACCACCTTGCGGCCCAACAGGTCCAGACTCTGGATGCCGTGGGTGCCCTCGTGGATCGGGTTGAGCCGGTTGTCCCGGTAGTGCTGTTCCACGTCGTACTCGCGGGTGTAGCCGTACCCGCCGTGTACCTGGATGGCCAGATCATTGGCGGCCAAACACCACTGCGAAGGCCAGCTCTTGGCAATCGGGGTGAGGATGTCCAGCAGGGCGGTGGAGTGCTCGCGTTCCTCGTCGGATTGGGCCGTGTGCTGAATGTCGACGAGCCGCGCGCAATACAGCGCCAACGCGAGCGCCCCCTCGACATACGACTTCTGCGCCAGCAGCATCCGCTTGACGTCCGCGTGCTCGATGATCGCAACCTGCGGCGCCGCAGGGTCTTTCGTCGTCGCCGGTCGGCCTTGTGGCCGGGTGCGCGCGTACTCCAGCGACTTGAGGTAGCCGGTGTAACCGAGCGCGATCGCACCCATACCCACACCCAAGCGCGCTTCGTTCATCATGTGGAACATGTAGTTCAACCCGCGGTGCTCGTCGCCCACGAGATAACCGACGGCACCCGGTTCGCCGGCGGGCTGGTGGACGCCCTCACCGAAGTTGAGCACGGTGTTGGTGATGCCGCGATAGCCCATCTTATGGTTGAGCCCGGCCAGGACGACGTCGTTGCGCTCACTGAGCGTGCCATCGGGATTCACCAGATACTTCGGCACGATGAACAGTGAGATCCCCTTGGTGCCGGCCGGACCGCCGGGGATCTTGGCCAGCACCAGATGGACGATGTTGTCGGTCAGTTCGTGCTCGCCGCCGGAGATCCACATTTTGGATCCGAACAGTCGGAAGGTGCCGTCGGCGCGCCGCTCCGCTCGGGTGGTGATGTCGGCCAGCGATGATCCGGCCTGAGTCTCCGACAGGCACATCGTCCCGGTGAAACGGCCGGCGAGCATGGGTTTGACGAAGGCGGCGATCTGCTCTTCGGTACCGAATTTGGCGAGCAGGTTCAGGTTCGCCATGGTCAACATCGGGTAGCCCGCGGTGCTGACGTTGGCAGCCATCAGCCACACGAAGCCGGCCTGGGCCACGGTCGCCGGAAGCTGCGCGCCGCCGAGGCTGTAGTCCATGGCCATGCCCATCAGCTCGGCGTCGGCGCAGGCTGCCAGTGCCTCCTTGACCTCACCGATGATGGTGACTTTCGTCCCGTCGAAGGTGGGCTCGTTCGCGTCGCTCTTTTTGTTGTGCGGGGCGAAATAGCGGGTTGCCAGCTGTTCGCACAGATCCAGGGTGTCGGAGAAGGTCTCCCGGGAGTGCTCGGAAAACCGGTCCCGTCCGGTCAGTTCCTCGACGCGCAGCCAGTCGAACAGCAGGAAGTCGAGGTCTTGCCGGGACAGCAGGGTGGACTTCATCTGGCGAACCTTTCACTGGAGCCCGAGCAGCGCGTTCTCGACGACCTCGGGCAGTGCCGGGTGGATCCAGTATTGACCGCGGGCCATCTCCGGCGCGGTGAGACCGAAACTCATCGCCTGAATCAGCGGTTGGATGATTGATGACGCCTGGTAGCCCATGATGTGCGCGCCCAACAGTCGTCCGGTGCCGCGTTCGGCGATGAGCTTGGCAAGTCCGGTGCTGTCTTCCATGGCCCAGCCGTAGGCGACGTCACCGTAGTCCTGGATCTTCACCGAGATATCGAGACCCTTTGCCAGCGCTTGGGTTTCGGTCAGCCCCACGGAGGCGATCTGTGGATCGGTGAAAACCGCGGCGGGCACATAACGGTGGTCGGTGACCCGCATCGAGTCCACGTCGTCCCAGTCGCACAGCAGGTTGTGTTGCACCACCCTGGCTTCGTGGTTGGCGACATGCTTGAGCTCATAGGGCGAGGACACGTCACCGAGCGCGAAAACCCCGCGCGCCGAGGTTCGTTGGTACTTGTCCACGCTTACCCGCCCGCCGGCGACGAGGACACCGGCCTGCTCGGCGTCCAACAGGTCGCCGTTGGGCACTCGTCCGGTAGCCACCAGCATCGCGCCGGCCTGCAGCACCGAGCCGTCGTCAAGCTCCACGACGACACCGGTCCCATCGTTGCGGGCGGCGACCACGTTGCAGTGCGTGCGCAGATCCCACTTGGCCGCGGCGATCCGGGTGAACCGTTCTGCAACCGTCTCGTCGCAGTGCCGCAGCAAGGTTGAGCCACGAATCACCACCGTGACCCGGACGCCCAAGGCGGAGAACACGTGGGCGAACTCGGCGGCGATGAAGCCACCGCCGACGATCACCAAATGCTCGGGCAGCTCGGCGATCCGCATGATGTCGTCGCTGGTGTAGTAGTGCACCCCGCTGTCGGCGATGGCGGGCGGGATCGCCGAGCGCGACCCTGCCGCGATCACCACCTGCTCGGCGCTGAACTGTTCACCGCCCGCGGTGACTAAGAGGTATCGGCCGTCGGAGCCGACCGGCCCGAACCGGGTGTGGTCGCCGTAGACGTCGACGTTGGGCAGGCTGCGGCGATACTGCTCGCCGCCGGCGGCGATCGGGTCGATCCGCCCGAACACCCGCGAGACGATATCGTCCCAGCGCACACCGTCGATGTGAGCATCGATCCCGTAGCGGGACGCTTCGGCCACCGTCTTGGCTACCTCGGCGGCGTAGACGAACATCTTGGTGGGGATGCAGCCCACATTGAGGCAGGTGCCGCCGAAAGTGCCCTGTTCGCAGATCGCCACCCGCTTGTCCGCGTAGCGCTCGTCGAGAATGCTGTTGCCCGAACCGGTTCCGATGATCGCCAGGTCGTAGCTCTCCATTGCGTCAGCCTAAACGGTGTGCGGGGCCGCAGGTCACCGCCATCCTGGCCGAGGGGATCGCAAGCGCGGCGGAGCCGGGCGCCGCCGTCCTGGATAGGCTGGTGGCGTGGCCCCATCGGTTCAGACCGAGATGACCGACGTAGCGCTGATCGGCGCGGGCATCATGAGCGCCACCTTGGGGGCGATACTGCGCCGGCTGGAACCGGGTGCCGCGATCACCGTCGTCGAACGGTTGGATTCCGCGGCCGGCGAGAGCAGCGATCCGTGGAACAACGCCGGCACCGGCCACGCCGGGCTGTGCGAGCTGTTTTACACACCGCAGCGGCCCGACGGCTCGATCGACACCGCCAAAGCCGTGCGGGTCAACGAGCAGTTCCAGGTGACCCGGCAGTTCTGGGCCTATGCCGTGGAGAACGGACTGCTGGAGGATCCGCGCGACTTCGTGCACCCGGTCCCGCACGTCAGCTTCGTCCACGGCGCCGACGGGGTGGACTACCTGCGTCGGCGTCATCGTGCGCTGGCCGACAACCCGTTGTTCGCCGGAACCGACTTCATCACCGACTTCGGCGAGTTCGCCGCGCGGCTGCCCGCGATGGCCGCCGGAAGAGACCCCAACGTTCCGGTGGCCCTGGACTGGGCGCGGCACGGCACCGACGTCGACTTCGGCGCGCTGACCGGTCAGCTGATCGGCTACGGTGTGCGGCACGGCACCGCGGTGCTCTTCGGCCACGAGGTGCGCTCGCTACGCCGGGAGCCCGATGGCAGCTGGACGTTGACTCTGGTCAACCGCAGAATCGGCGAAACCCGAAGACTCAATGCCAAATTCGTGTTCATCGGAGCCGGGGGAGCGACCCTGGGCCTGCTGCAGCGCGCGGGAATCCCCGAAGCGCGGGGCTTCGGCGGCTTCCCGATCGGCGGGGTGTTCCTGCGCTGCGGGGCCACCGAGCTCACCGCCGCGCACCGCGCCAAGGTGTACGGGGCTCCGGTGCCGGGCGCGCCGTCGACGACCGCCCCGCACCTGGACGCCCGACTGGTCAACGGTGCGTCGTGGCTACTGTTCGGACCGTTTGCCGGATGGTCGCCGAAGTTCCTCAAGCACGGCCGCGCCACCGACCTGCCGCGATCGGTCCGCTTCGACAACGTGCGGTCACTGCTGGGCGCCGGGATCCGGGAGCGCGAATTGGTCGGCTACCTCCTCGGCCAACTGCGGCGAACCCACGGCTCCCGCATCGAGGCACTACGGGAGTTCCTTCCGGCCGCGGATGACGCGGACTGGCACGAGATCCGGGCCGGCCAGCGGGTGCAGGTCATCCGCGGCGGACAGCTCGATTTCGACACCACGATCGTCAGCGCCGGCGACGGCAGCATCGCGGGACTGCTCGGTGCCTCGCCCGGGGCATCGACCGCGGTGCCGACCATGCTGGAGGTGCTGGCGCGCTGCTTCGCCGGGAGGTTCGCCGACTGGCTGCCGGCGCTCAAAGAGATGGTGCCCTCGCTGGGTGCGCGACTGTCTGACGAGCCGGTGTTGTTCGAGCAGGTGTGGGAGTGGGGCAGCCAAAAGCTGCAACTCAGCTGACGGTCGCGCCGGGGCTGATGGTGGCGACCCGTTGCGCCCGGCTTCGCCGCGCTGACGGCCGCACGGGGGCTGATGGTGGCGACCCGTTGCGCCCGGCTTCGCCGCGCTGACGGTCGCCACTAGAGTTATCGGGTGACCGAGAATCCCTACCTAGCCGGTTTACGGCTGGCCGGCCGCAAGGTTGTTGTCGTGGGCGCGGGAAGCGTCGCGCAGCGGCGTCTTCCGCTGTTGGTGGACAGTGGCGCGCAGGTGCTGGTGATCGCACCCAGCGCCACCCCGGCGGTCGAAGCGCTGGGCGAGCGTAGGCCGGGCATCACATTGGTCTCGCGCACCTACCGCGACGGGGATCTGGCCGATGCCTGGTACGCGATCGCGGCCACCGACGACCCGGAGGTCAACGCCGCCATCGTGGCCGAGGCGGACCGTCGCCAGATCTTCTGTGTGCGAGCCGATCTGGCCGTCGAGGGTTCCGCGGTCACCCCGGCCACCTTCGCTTACTCCGGGCTGTCGGTGGGCGTGCTGGCCGGCGGCGAGCACAACCGGTCGGCGGCGATCCGCTCGGCGATCCGGGAGGCCCTGCAGAGCGGCACCATCACCGTGGACGCAGAGGCGACCCCCGATGTGGTGCGTGGCGGTGTGGCGCTGGTGGGTGGCGGGCCGGGCGACCCAGAACTGATCACGGTGCGTGGCCGTCGCATGCTTGCGCACGCCGATGTCGTGGTGGCCGACCGGCTCGCGCCGCCGGAGCTGCTCGCCGAACTGCCCCCGACCGTCGAAGTCGTCGACGCCGCCAAGATCCCCTATGGGCGGGCCATGGCCCAGGACGCCATCAACGCCCTGATGATCGAACGTGCCAAGGCCGGCAAGTTCGTGGTGCGCCTCAAGGGCGGCGACCCGTTCGTGTTCGCCCGCGGCTATGAAGAGGTGCTGGCCTGTGCCGACGCCGGGATTCCGGTGACGGTTGTGCCGGGTGTGACCAGTGCCATAGCGGTCCCGGCCCTGGCCGGGGTACCGGTCACCCATCGGGCCGTGAACCACGAATTTGTGGTGGTCAGCGGGCATGTCGCACCCGACGATCCCGAATCGTTAGTGAATTGGGACGCCCTGGCCGCAATGCGCGGAACGATCGTGTTGCTGATGGCTGTCGAACGCATCGAGCAATTCAGCGCGGTGCTGCAAAAGGGCGGTCGACCTGCGAATACGCCGGTTCTGGTAGTGCAACACGGCACCACGCCGGCCCAGCACACGCTGCGAGCGACCCTGGCCGACGCGCCCGAGAAAATCCGCGCGGAGGGCATCCGACCTCCCGCGATCGTGATTATCGGCGCCGTCGCAGGTCTCGGGGTTTAAACAGCTCTTAATATTACTGTAGGGTAGCCGGTTATGACTGCACTCGATGATGCAGGGCGGGCGAGCGCGCAGTGGTCCGAAGGTGCGACCGGGGCGGTTCCCCCTGGACGTAGCGGCTCCGATCTCGTGAGCTGGACCAGCAAATATGTGTCGTCCTGGCTGCCGTCTCGTCGCTTTATCTACGCCGTGATCGCCATCGGTGGCATGCAGCTGCTGGCCACCATGGACAGCACTGTCGCAATCGTTGCGCTTCCTAAGATCCAGGACGACCTGGGCTTGTCCGACGCGGGTCGCGGCTGGGTGATCAGTGCCTACGTCCTGACCTTCGGCGGCCTGATGCTGCTGGGCGGGCGACTCGGCGACACCATCGGCCGCAAGCGCACCTTCATCAGCGGGGTCGCGCTGTTCACCATCGCGTCGGTGCTCTGTGCCGTGGCCTGGGATGCGCCCACCTTGGTGATCGCGCGACTCCTGCAGGGTGTCGGCTCAGCCATCGCCTCACCGACGGCGTTGGCGCTCATCGCCACCACGTTCCCGAAGGGGCCGGCCCGCAATGCCGCCACCGCGATATTCGGAGCCATGACCGCCGTCGGCTCGGTGATGGGCCTGGTGGTCGGCGGCGCGCTGACCGAGGTGTCATGGCGGCTGGCGTTCGGGATCAACGTGCCCATCGGCCTGCTGATGGTCTACCTGGCCCGCACCGCGCTGACCGAGACCCACCGGGAGCGCATGAAGCTGGATGCCGCCGGCGCGCTGCTGGCGACGCTGGGCTGCACGGCCGCGGTGTTTGCCTTCACGATTGGCCCGGAGAAGGGCTGGATCTCGGTCATCACCATCGGCTCGGGTGTGGTCGCGGTCTTGGCGCTGCTGGCGTTCGCTGTGGTGGAGCGCACCGCCGAGAATCCGGTCGTGCCGTTCAGCCTGTTCAAGGACCGCAACCGGCTGCTGACCTTCGCGGCGATCTTCCTCGCCGGCGGCGTGCTGTTCACCTTGACCGTGACCATCGGTCTGTACGTGCAGGATCTGATGGGTTATTCGGCCTTGCGTGCCGGCGTGGGATTTATCCCGTTCGTCATCGGGCTGGGTGTCGGCCTGGGCCTGTCGTCCCAGCTGGTGCGCCGGTTCCCGCCCCGGGTGCTGGTGATCTCCGGCGGCGTCGTATTGCTGGGCGCGATGATCTACGGCTCGACGATCAACCGCAACCTCCCGTACTTCCCGAACTTCGTCACGTTGATCGTGCTCGGTGGGCTCGGTATCGGCGTGATCGTGGTGCCGCTGACCCTGTCGGCGATCGCCGGCGTGGGCTTCGACCAGATCGGCCCGACTTCGGCGATCGCACTGATGCTGCAGAACCTGGGCGGGCCGATGGTTCTGGCGGTCATCCAGGCCGTCATCACGTCGCGCACCCTGTACCTCGGCGGCACCAACATGCCGGTCAAGACCATGAATCCCGCGCAGATCGCCGCGTTGGATTCCGCCTACACCTATGGGCTGCTGTGGATTGCCGCGGTGGCGGTCCTGGTCGGTGGGATCTCCTTGCTGATCGGTTACACCGCCAAGCAGGTCGCGCATGCCCAGGACGTGCAGGACGCGTTCGGCGCCCTGTAACTTCGCCCGGAGGTCACGTCGGCGGGGCCGTCGGTGGCTAAGCTGACCTGCTATGGCCGCGCCGGGGGAATCCCAGTCGGCCGGCCGGTCGTTGTCGTCGAGCGTGCTCGGTATCGCCATCGTGGCGATCACCGGTATGCAACTGATGTCGACGCTGGACGGCACCATCGTCGTGGTGGCGCTGCCGCGGATGCAGGCCGACCTTGATCTGTCCGACGCTGCCAAGAGCTGGGTCATCACCGCCTACGTGTTGACCTTCGGCGGCTTGTTGCTACTCGGCGGCCGAGTGGGCGACGCCATCGGACGGAAGCGGGCGTTCGTCTCCGGGGTCGGGGTGTTCACTATCGCCTCGCTGGTCTGCGGGGTGGCTACCGACTCTGCCACCTTGATCGCCGCCCGGGCGGTCCAGGGCATTGGGGCCGCCATAGCCGCACCGACCGGCCTGGCGCTCATCGCGACGACCTACGCGCCCGGTCAGGCCCGGAATCGGGCGATGGCGGTGTCGGCCGCCATGCAGGGCATCGGCTCGGTCATGGGCCTGGTGCTCGGTGGTGCCCTCACGGTCATCTCGTGGCGGCTGGCGTTTTTGATCAACATCCCGATCGGGATCGTCATCGTGACGATAGCGGTGTCGCGGTTGACCGAAACCAACGCCGAACGGCTCCGGCTGGACCTCACCGGGGCACTGCTGGCCACCGGCGCGTGCACCGCGGCGGTGCTGGTCTTCACCCAGGGCCCGCCCCAGGGCTGGGTGAGCCCGTGGGTGATCGGCGCTGGCGCCGCCGCGGCGCTGTTCCTACTGGCCTTTCTGCTCGTCGAACGCAACGCCGCCAACCCACTGGTACCGGCAGCGGTGTTCGACAACCCCAGCCGGGTCGCCACCTTCACGGCGTACTTCATCGCAGGCGGCGTGATGCTCACGGTGAGCGTGATGATCGGACTACTGGTTCAAGACGTGCTGGGCTACTCGGCCCTGCGCGCCGGTATCTGCTTTATCCCGTTTGCGGTGGCAATGGGTGTCGGCAACTTGTTGACCAGTTGGGCGGCCGCGCTGATCGCGCCGCGCTGGCTCATCATCGGCGCCGGCAGCCTGGTCTGGGCCGCCATGCTGTTCGGGTCGACGCTGGACCGTGGCGTGCCGTACGTCCCCGACCTGGTGATGCTGTTCGTCGTGGGTGGCTTCGGCATCGGCGTGATCTCGGTGGTGCTGCCGCTGTGTGCGGTGGCCGACGTCGGCCCACGCGAGATCGGCCCGGTCTCGGCGGTCACGTTGATGGTCTACAACCTGGGCGGCCCGGTGGTCCTGGTGATCATCCAGGCCGTGCAGACCTCGCGAACGCTGTACCTGGGCGGCACCACCGGCCCGGTGAAGAACATGACCGACAGCCAACTGGATGCGCTCGGCCACGGCTACACCTATTCACTGCTGTGGGTTGCCGCGCTTGCCGTGCTGGTGGGTGCGGCGGCACTGTTCATCAGGTTCTCGGCCGACCAGATCGCCCGCGCCCAGCACACCCTGGAGGCGATGGAGGCTGGGCAGCTGTAGGGGCGCCGGGCAGGTCCGCGCCTCCTCGCGGCTGAAGATAGGCTCTCGGCCTGTGATCACCCGGATGTCCGAACTGTTCCTGCGCACCCTGCGCGACGMCCCCGCCGATGCCGAAGTCCCCAGCCACAAGCTGCTGATCCGGGCCGGTTACATCCGGCCGATCGCGCCCGGTCTGTACAGCTGGCTGCCGCTCGGTCTGCGGGTGCTGCGCAACATCGAGCGGGTGGTCCGCGAAGAGATGAACGCCATCGGCGGCCAGGAGATCCTGTTCCCGGCGCTGCTGCCGCGCGCACCGTACGAGACCACCAACCGCTGGACCGAGTACGGCGACGGACTGTTCCGGCTCAAGGACCGCCGCGACAACGACTACCTGCTGGGCCCCACCCACGAGGAACTGTTCACCCTGACTGTCAAGGGGGAGTACAGCTCCTACAAGGACTTCCCGGTGGTGCTGTATCAGATCCAGACCAAGTACCGCGATGAGGCGCGGCCCCGGGCCGGCATCCTGCGCGGCCGCGAATTCGTCATGAAGGACTCGTACTCCTTCGATGTCGACGACGCCGGTCTGGCCACCGCCTATGACGCGCACCGGGTGGCTTATCAGAAGATCTTCGATCGGCTCGGCGTGCGGTATGTGATCGTCTCCGCGGTCTCGGGCGCCATGGGTGGGTCGGCCTCCGAGGAGTTCCTCGCCGAGAGCGCAGTCGGTGAAGACACCTTCGTGCGCTGCCTCGAGTCCGGCTACGCCGCCAACGTCGAAGCCGTGACCACCGCCCGCCCCGAGCCGCAACCGGTGGACGGCTTGGCGGAACCGCAGATTCACGACACCGGTGACACCCCGACGATCGCCACCCTGGTGGACTGGGCCAACGGCGCACTGGACCGTACTGTCACCGCCGCCGACACCCTCAAGAACGTCCTGCTCAAGGTCCGCCAGCCCGACGGCGAGTGGGAGCTGCTGGGCATCGGGGTGCCGGGCGACCGCGAGATCGACGAGAAGCGCCTCGGCGCGGCGCTCGAACCGGCCGAATACGCCCTGCTCGGAGACGGTGATTTCGTCAAGCACCCGTTCCTGGTGAAGGGCTACATCGGCCCGAAGGCACTGCAGGACAATGGCGTCCGCTACCTAGTGGACCCCCGTGTGGTGGATGGCACCAGCTGGATCACCGGAGCCGACGCACCCGGCAAACACGTCGTGGGGCTGGTCGCCGGGCGCGATTTCCATGCCGACGGCACCATTGAGGCGGCCGAGGTCCGCGACGGGGACCCGTCACCGGATGGGGCCGGCCCGCTGGTCAGCGCCCGGGGCATCGAGATCGCCCACATCTTCCAGCTCGGCCGCAAGTACACCGACGCGTTTGCCGCCGACGTCCTCGGCGAGGATGGCCGTCCGGTGCGGCTCACCATGGGCTCCTACGGCGTCGGCGTCTCCCGGCTGGTAGCTGTCATCGCCGAACAGCAGCACGACGAGCTGGGCTTGCGGTGGCCGTCGCAGGTCGCTCCCTTCGACGTACACGTGGTTGTTGCCAACAAGGACGAGGCCGCGCGCGCCGGCGCGACCGAGCTGGCCGCCGAACTGGACCGGCTTGGTCTGGAGGTGCTCTTCGACGACCGGAAAGCCTCGCCGGGGGTGAAATTCAAGGATTCCGAGCTGATCGGGATGCCATGGATCGTCGTGCTGGGCCGCGGCTGGGCTGACGGCGTTGTCGAACTGCGCGACCGCTTCTCCGGGCAGACCCGCGAGCTGGCCGTCGGGGCGGAGTTGGCCGGGCAGATCGTGGCCGCGGTCCGCGCCGAAGACGGTTAACCCGACGGCTGGCTGCGCATGGTGCCGCGCGCAACGCGGGTCGAGGTCAGTCTCGCTCAGTCCTGGCCGCCCGGGAAGGCCTGGGTGATCGGCCAGTTGCCCGCCGCGCGGTTCCAGTGCGCGGCCAGCACGGCGCTTTGGCCGAGCGCGGTCGCCGCGAACTCCCGGTCGGTGGCCTCGCTGGCCTGCTCGACGACCGCGCGCCAGGCCGCCGCCGTGTCGTATTCCATCCGGACCGCCAACCGCAGGGCCTCGTTGGACGTGGTCACCGGCAGGGGCAACTGATACCCGGCCGCGGCGGGCGGGACGGCGACCGAGCGGCTGGTCAGGATCGCGATGGTGCGGTCCCGGCGTTCACGGTGCTGACGGATGGTGGTGACCACCAGGGCGTTGAACTCCGGCAGCGAGTACGCCGACACCAGTCCGTAGCCGTAGACGACGCCGTATTCGGTGGCCAGGGCATCAATGAGGGCCGCGTCGGGGCCCGACGCCGGGCGGGGTTGCGGAGATGTCATGCCTGCGGCACCAGGGCTACTGCGTAGGAAGCCGTGCACGCTGCGGCGATGGAGGCCAGCAGTCCGGCCCGGTAACCCGACGAGGCGACCGCCAGCTTCCCGGCGCTGTCGGCGGCGGCCCGCAACGCGTTGACCACCTGCGAGACCGGTGGAGCGGGCCCGTCCGGCGCGGCACCGGGGGTGGTGGTTTCGGCCTCGTCCGCCGGTGTCTTCCCGGCGGCGCGGGCGATCTCGGCTGCCAGTGCCCGGGCGTGCTCGGTTCGCTCCCGCGCCACCTGATCCAGTGCTGCGGCCACCGCCTTGGACTCCGGGTCGACCAGTGCCGCGGCGGCTGCGGCGGCCAGCTCACTGTCGCGCATTGCCAGTTGGCGTTGCGCTTCCAGGTCGTCGACGGCGGGGGTCGTTGGAGCCGAGCTGCAGGCCGGCGCGGCAAGGGCCAGCAGGGCGAGCATCCCGGCGCCGGTGAGCACGCGCCGTCGGTCGATGGCGGACAGGGGGCCGGGCACCCTGACATCCTGCCATTGCGGCTGCGCGGTAGGGACGCGACGTGGCCGCGAGCGTGCCAAGGTACGCTGACGGGCGCTTTTGCCGGTTTGCTGTGGCTGTGTTTCCCACGGCGTATCGTTGATAACTGGTTCCCGGCCGCGCCTGGCGCGTGGGAACGCGCCGACTGAACAACTCAAGATGAGGAGCTCGCCGTGGCCACCGGGCTACCTTCCCAGACTCAGGTGATCGAGCTGCTCGATGCTGAGTTCACCCGCGCCGGATTCGAGATCGAGGACGTCGTGGTCGACGATCAGGACGCACTGCCGCGAATCACCGTGGTAGCCGACGGCGACACCCCACTGGATCTGGACACCGCCGCGGCGTTGGCCCGCTCGGCGTCGGAGTTGCTCGACACCCTGGAATTCGACAGTCAATACGTGCTGGAGGTCAGCTCGCCCGGCGTGGGCCGGCCGCTGACCTCCGCGAAACATTTTCGGCGTGCGCACGGTCGCAAAGTTGAGTTGACGCTGTCCGACGGGTCGGGGCTGACCGGTCGAGTGGGCGTCGTCGACGACGACGTCGTGACGCTGGTGGTGCGTGCCGGGCGGGACTGGAATCGTCGCCGGCTGCCGCTGAGCGAGATCAGCCGAGCCGTGGTGCAAGTCGAATTCTCGCCGCCGGGCGAACGTGAGTTGGAGCTGGCGGGCATCAAAGCCCCTGCGGGGGAAACGGAGGCCGGAGCATGAACTGCGCCGGCGACGATGCGGTGGGGACACCCCAAGCCGGTCAGCGGCTAGGAGGTCGTAGCTACGGAGAGGAGTGGCGCCAATGAACATCGATATGGCCGCGCTGCACGCTATCGAGGCAGACAAGGGCATTTCGGTTGACGTGGTCGTGGACACGATCAAATCGGCGTTGCTCACCGCGTACCGCCACACCGAAGGTCATCAGGCTGACGCGGTGATCGATGTCGACCGGAAGACCGGCGTGGTGCGGGTGATGGCACGCGAGACCGATGACGACGGCAACGTGATCAGCGAATACGACGACACTCCCGAGGGTTTCGGGCGTATCGCGGCGACCACGGCCCGTCAGGTGATCCTGCAGCGGCTGCGGGACGCCGAAAACGAGAAGGCCTACGGCGAATTCTCGGCGCGGGAGGGCGACATCGTCGCCGGAGTCGTCCAGCGCGACGCCCGGGAGAACGCGCGCGGTGTCATCGTGGTGCGACTCGGTACCGAGGCCAAGGGCTTCGACGGTGTCATCCGCCCCGCCGAACAGGCACCCGGTGAGGCCTATGAGCACGGCGACCGGCTGCGCTGCTACGTGATCGGTGTGACTCGGGGCCTGCGGGAACCGCGGATCGAGCTGTCGCGGACCCACCCAAACCTGGTGCGCAAGCTGTTCGCCTTGGAGGTCCCCGAGATCGCCGACGGATCGGTGGAGATCGTCGCGGTCGCCCGCGAGGCAGGCCACCGATCCAAGATCGCGGTGGCCTCGCAGATTCCCGGACTCAACGCCAAGGGCGCCTGCATCGGCCCGATGGGCCAGCGGGTGCGCAACGTGATGAGCGAACTGGCCGGCGAGAAGATCGACATCATCGACTACGACGAGGACCCGGCGCGCTTCGTGGGCAACGCGTTGTCACCGGCCAAGGTGGTGTCGGTGACCGTGATCGACCAGGCCGCCCGGGCCGCGCGCGTGGTGGTGCCGGACTTCCAGCTGTCATTGGCCATCGGCAAGGAAGGCCAGAACGCCCGGTTGGCGGCCCGGCTCACCGGCTGGCGCATCGATATCCGCAGCGACGTCCCGGAGCCCGGCGCCAATGGCGCTGAGCGTGAGGCCGGCCAGGGCGTGCCGCACGAAGCCTGAGCGGAACGCGACCAGCGCGCCGCCGGATTCAGGTGGTTCGGGTCATCGCCGTTGTATGGGTAGACTGAGCCGTGATCCAGCGCGAGACTTCGACAACCGCCTCGCGGACGCACCGTTCCCCAGATGGACCGGTGCGCACGTGTGTCGGATGCCGGAAACGTGCGTTGACCGTCGAATTGCTTCGGGTGGTCGCGGTGTCAACGGAGAACGGCAACGGCGCCGTGATTATTGACCGCGCGGGCAACCAGCCGGGGCGGGGTGCGTGGTTGCATCCCGCATCGGAGTGCCTGCACGCGGCGATTCGAAGACGGGCATTCGTGCGCGCGCTGCGGATCAGCGGTTCTCCGGATGTATCCGGGGTGGAGGAGTGCTTCGAAGGATTCGAAGGTCCGCTCACCTCCCCGGGCAACAGAACAGGTAGCGAAGAACATGAGCACACCGTGAAGTCCCGATGACCATGCGTCATAGCTAAACCCGAGGCGCGGCCCACCACCGCTGTCGCCTCATAGACAGGAGATGTAGTGGCAAAGGCCCGCGTACACGAGTTGGCCAAGGAACTCGGTGTCACCAGCAAGGAAGTTCTCGCCCGCCTGAGCGAGCAGGGCGAATTCGTAAAATCGGCATCCTCAACCGTGGAAGCCCCCGTCGCGCGGCGCCTGCGCGAGTCCTTCGGCGGCGGCAAGCCCGCGCCCAAGGCCGAAGCGGCCGCAGCCCCAGCGCCCGCCAAGGCCGCTCCGGCCCCGGCGGCGACTCCGGGACCGGCCAAGCCGGCACCGGCCCCGGCGGCTGACGGTGAGGCCGCCAAGCCCGCCGCGCCCGCGGCCGCCAAGCCGGCAGCTCCGGCAGCTCCAGCGGCTCCGCCCGCGCCCGCGGCAGAGACCCCGCCGCCGGGGCCGGAGCGGCCTTGGCGGGCGCTGGG